>CAZMPE010000094.1:0-8517 GCA_964567955.1 uncultured Phycisphaeraceae bacterium
GGCGACACGTTCTTCAACCTCGCCGACTTCGGCTGCTTCCAGACCAAGTTCGCGCTCGGCTGCCCGTGATACGGATCGCGATCCTGATTCCCGGGGCCGCGGGCGAATCCCGCGGCCCTTTTTCATGCGCCGGGAGGGCGTGGGGAACCGCGAACTACGGCGGTCCCGCGCTCCATCCCGCGGCGATGTTGATGCGGGTCTGGGGCCCCCAGTCTCCCGATGGCCTGGACATGAGGAATCGCCTGCCGTCGGCGGAGACTTCGTACCGGGCGTCGGGGAGATGCTCAAAGAGCACGCGGGGGGCGGAGAGGGAAACGGTTCCACCGCCGTCGGGCGCGCCGACATCCACCACGGAGAGACGGTTGAGGTAACGGAAGAAGAGCCGCCCTCCGTCGCGCGACCAGACGGGCCGGTACCCGCCCTCGGTGGACACACGGACCTTCGAGCGCATCGAAGGGAACTCGTGGATGTAGACCTCCGTGTCGCCGGTCTCCTCCGATGTGTACGCGATCAGTCGTCCGTCCGACGAGAGGCGCGCACCGTAGCGCGCCGGGCCCTCGGGGAGGAGCCGCTCCGGTTCCGCGCGGGTCCGGGGGTCGAACACGAATACGTCGGTCGGTTTGGAATCCGACTCCCGGTACGTCAGCAGCATCCTGCCGTCCGGGGTGAAGTCCGTCGGGTACAGGATCACGCCGTTGGGGGATTCCAGGAGGCGCTCGGCGGCGCCGGTCCCATCGGCATTCATCCACTCGATCCGAACGGGCTGACCCGGCAGCGTGCTTGTCCACGCGACGCGGTTTCCATCCGGGGTCCACACGGGATGGTGCCGGAAGTCGCCCGTCGTCAACCGGATCCGGTTTCCGCGCTCCAGGTCGTGCACCCACACGTCGCCGCCCATGGCGCCGATGAGGACAGCGACCCTGGCGCCGTCGGGCGAGAGCCGCGGGCCGTCGATTGCGGGGCTGCCTTCGGTCACGACGGTCGCCGTGCCGTCGAGGTCGAACCAGGCGAGGCGCGTGAGGTCGTAGACGATGTTGCCGGGGAGCCAGGCCAGCACCCCGGGGGCGCGCGACACCGCGAATCGGGGCATGGGCCATCCCTCGCCGCCGGCGAGCGGCTTGAGAACGACGGACGCGTCGCCGGTGATGCGGACGGCGCGCGGGTCAAAGGGCGCGGCCATCAGTGCACCGGCCTGCCAGTACAGGAGCCGATCGGGCGGTACAAACCGGGGGCACGCGGCGCTGGGCACGAGCGTGCGGAGCCGGAACTCGCCACGGCGCGCGGCCTCGGCGCTGTCCGCAACCATCGCGTCGATGCTGACCTCGACACGGCCGGACTCTCGTCGCGAGGATGTGCACAGCACCGCGTTCCCCTCGGCGACAATCTCGGGATGCGAGAACGTTCCCCAATTCGGGTCATGGTCCGAGGAGGTGATGCGCTGCGGCGATCCGCCGTTCGCCGGGACGCGGTGCAGGCCCGTGCCGTCCCGCGCGGTGAAGACGATGTTCCCGTCCGTTCCCCAGGCGCAACCGGATTCGATCACGTTGGACGGGAGGATGGTCTCGAGTGGGCCGCCCGCCACCGGGATGCGTTTGAGCGCCTCGCCGACGACGAACCCGACCCAGCGGCCGTCCGGGCTGAAGAAGGGCGTCACGGCGCCGTCGGTTCCCTCGAGGGGCACGGCGTCGAGCGCGTCCAGACTCCGGACGTGCAAGCGGGGCCGGGCGGGCGGACCCGCCGAATAGGCCACCATCCGTCCATCAGGCGACACGGCGATCGTACCGCCGGGGGTGTACGCCAGCGGCGCCTCGGGCGGCAGATCGATGCTGAATCGAACAGGGGGCGGCCGGATCGTGCTCTCGCGCCTGGCCAGCATACCCCCCGCGACCGCGATGACAATCGCGGCGAGTCCGAGCGCGGCCCACGCGATCCCGCGCGCCCCCGGGCGTGGGCCGACGGGCGCGACGGGCTCGCCGGCGGCCTCCAACTCGAGGCGCGCATCGCCCGCGTCGCGTTGGCGCCGATCCGGGTCCTTCTCCAGGCATCGGCGCAGGAGACGCGTGACGGCGGCGGGAGTGCCCGCGGGAAGAGCCGACCAGTCGGGGTCGCCGCGCAGAACCGAGGCCACGGTGTCCGACGCGGTCTCGCCCTCGAAGGCCCGCCGGCCGGAGAGCATCTCGTACAGCACGCAGCCGAACGCCCACAGGTCCGTGCGGCGGTCCACGGGACGGGCCCGGGCCTGCTCCGGGCTCATGTACCCCACGGTGCCGATGACGCCGCCCGGGTCGGTGTGCGTCGCCGGATCGCCCGGTCCCGGCGGGTGTTGCTTGGCGATCCCGAAGTCGAGGACTTTGACGCCGCCCTCGGCCGTCAGCTGGACGTTGGCCGGCTTGAGGTCGCGGTGCACGACGCCGGCGGCGTGGGCGGCTTCGAGCCCGCGCGCGAGCTGGATGGCGATCGCTACGGCGTCGTCGATCGGCATCGGCCCGCGTCCGAGGCGGCGCCCCAGGCCCTCTCCGGGGACGAACTCGAGCACCATCACCGGCCCGCGCGCGGTGTCCTCGATCCCGTAGATCGCGGCGATGTTGGGGTGGTTGAGCGATGCGAGCACACGCGCCTCGTGCTCGAGGCGGGCGCGCCCGTGCGGGTCGCGCGCGACCGCGGGCGGAAGGGCCTTGACGGCGACGGCGCGTCCGAGCCGCGTGTCATGGGCGCGGTAGACCACGCCCATGCCGCCCTCGCCGATCCGGTCCGCGACCTGGTACTGGCCGAACTTCAAACCGGTCAGCGACTCCGCCTCGGGCGCGGGGCGCACGGCCGGGGGCTCCAGCGCTTCGCCGCCCGTCTCCAGCGCGTTCAGCAGCGAGAGCACCTCGGCCCGGAGCCGCTCGTCGGGGCCCGCCTGCCCGGCGACGAACGCCTCGCGCTCGTGCGCCGGCCGTTCCAGGGCCAGGTCCAGAACCTCGCGGACTCGGTCGCCGAAGGCCGCGTCGGTCACGGGTCGCCCTCCGCGCCGGCGAGCTCGCGCGCCAGCCACGCTTTCGCGAAGACCCAGTGACGCCGCACGGTGCGGTCGGCCACGTCGAGGACCGACGCGATCTCCTCGACCTCCATCCCCGCGAAGAACCGCATCTCGACGATCCGCGCCGACAGAGCGTGCTCGGCGGCGAGCCGGCCGAGCGCCTCGTCGAGCGCCATCAGATCGACCGGCGCCGCTCTCCCCGGTTGGCTCGCCGGCGTCGGCGGTTCGATGCCCGTGAGCGGGACGCGGCGCTGGTCGCCGCCTCGTTTCCCGCTCCGGCGCGCCCGGGCGTGGTCGACGAGCACCCGTCGCATGGCCTGGGCGGCGATGGCGAAGAAATGGGCGCGGCTGCGCCACTCGGTGTTCCGCTGATCGGCCAGGCGCAGGTACACCTCGCTGACGAGCGCTGTCGGCTGCAGCGTGTGCCCGGGCCCCTCGCGCCGGAGCTGGTGCTCGGCCATCTCGTGCAGCCGCGAGTAGACGAGGCGGAGCAGGTCGTCCACGGCCTTCGGCTCACCATGGGAATAGGCGGCCAGTGCCGCGGTCAGGTCTCTGTCCGGTCCGGCCGTTGCCATGAGGGTGCTCCCCACGGACTGATTTGTACCACGAGTGTCCGGTCAAGTCCCCTGATTCCGCGTTGGCCAAGGAGGGGCTCGCGAATGTGCCGGACGCCTCCCTCGCGCGGGCACTCGGCCCCTGATTGAAGGAGTTGACCCATGTCGCGATCCAATCTTCCCGTGCTGTTCCCGGCTGTCGCCATCTTGAGCCTGACGCTGCATGCCGTCGGCAACGGACCGTTGATCGACAATCTCAGCGAACCCCTCCGCGCCAGGACCTTGATCTTCGCGACCGCGTCGGAGGGCCTGTGGGCGGCCCAGTCGTTCCACGCCGACGGGAACCGGTACCGGGTCGACTCGATCGAGACGATCCTGGGGGCGGCGGCGGGCGAGCCCATCGTCGTCGCGGAGCTGCGCGACGGACCGGAGCCGACGGGCGCCCTGCTGACGACGTTCACGCTTCTGCCTCTGCCGATCGCGGCTCATGAGGTGACGACACTGACACCCGACTTCGACGTGATCATCGAGGCCGGCGGGGCGGCGACTCTGATCCTTGGCGTCGCCAACCAGGCCGAGTACGAGTGGAGCTACGCCGACAGCAACCTCTGGATCGGCCCCGGGACTTTCGGGAACTACCACTACTCCCCGGATGCCGGCCAGACGTGGGCCAACTTCGGCTCCGATTTTCCGTATTACCTTCGCGTCAACGTCACGCTCATCTGCCAGCCGGATTGCAACGCCGACGGCACGTTGAACCTGGCGGACTTCGGTTGCTTCCAGACGAGGTTCGCGACCCAGCATCCGTACGCCGATTGCAACGGCGACGCGGTCCTGAACCTGGCCGACTTCGGCTGCTTCCAGACGCTGTTCGCGATCGGTTGCCCGTAGGACAGCGGACGGCTCCGCGGGCGATGCACGCTGCGCCATCTCAGGCGCCCGGAGCGCCCTGCAGCAACGCGCGCATGGCCCCTGCGAATCGCCGCGCGTGCGCCGCGCCGTCGCACAGCGTGGAGCCGCCAAGCCTCGCCCTGAGCGACGCCCGGAGGTCGGTCAGCCGCGGACGATCCAGGGCGAGGGCGGCGGCTGTATCCACGTAGGAGTCTTCGTCTCGGGCGCACAGTTCTGGCAGACCGACGGCCGTGAGCAGGCTCAGCCCGACCCGCGAAGCGTGCACCCGACCGACAAGGCTGACGACCGGCACGCCCATCCACAGAGCCTCGCAGGTCGTCGTCGTCCCGTGGTAGGGGAACGAGTCCAACCCGACCCCCACGCGCTGATAGACGGCGCGGTGCTCGGCGTCGGTCCGCAGCCAGCCGCAGAACTCGAGGCGGGAGCGGTCCACGCCGTGCGACTCGAACGACTTCGAGATGCTGTCCTGCAGGGCGGGCTCATCCAGCCCGCCGGCCTTCAGGATGAGGCGCGAACCCGGCACGCGCGCCAGCACGCGGGACCACAGGCCGATGAGCCGGGCGTTGATCTTCGGGGCCGCGTTGAAACAACCGAACGTCGGCGGCCCGTCGGGAACGGGCCCGTACGGCTGTTCCCGTTCCGGCGGCTCGAAGCACAGGAAGCACGGGTCCAGGCGCACCAGGCGCTCCGTGTGGAGCGGGTCGGCCCCGGGCGTGTCGGTCAAGGAGTCCACGAGACGGGCCGACACCGTCCCGAGACCCGTGGTGTTCGGGTAGCCGACAGCGCTGACGACGAGCGAAGCCGGCCCGCTCTGAAGCAGCGCGAGATGGGCCAGCGACGTGTGCCCGGCCAGATCGAGAAGGATGTGAAGCCGGTCGGCGCGGATACGCGCGGCCTGCACATCGGGCGGAAGCCCGGACAGGCGCCGCCATCCGTCCGCGTGCGACCGCAGGCGGTCGGACACCTCGTCCTCGACGTGCACGGTGGAATAGCAGATCACCTCGAACAGACCCCGGTCCAGGTGCCGCAGCAGGGGCTCGACAAAGCGGGCGACCGAGTGGCGGCGCAGATCGGGCGAGACCATGCCGAGTCGGATGCGCCCCGAAACCGGAGGAGCAGCGACCGGGGTTCGCCGGACGGCCGCGCCCATGCGCCGGCCGAACTCGCGGTGCGCCTCCGCCGCCTCCTCCGGATCCAGACCCCAGACATAGTTCATGCTCGCCGCCAGCCGGTGATGCATCAGCAGTTCTTCCGGATGCTCGCGAACGGCGGCGCCCAGGACGCGGATGGCCTCGTCGGCGCGGCAGGTGTTGACCAGCGCCGATGCGAGCGAGGCCGAGAGGTCGGGCGATGGCCCGAACCTGTCGAGGGCCGCGCGGGCGGCCTCGACCGCGCGCATGGGCCGGCGCGCGCCGATCAGCGCTTCGGGGAGAGTGGCCGCGACCCCGAAGTGAGAGGGGTCGATGGCGGCGTGCCGTTCCAGGATCTCTACGGCCTCCTCCGAGCGGGCGGTCAGGACGAGGCTATTGGCCAGGTTGGTGGCGAAGTTGGGATCGTCCGGCGCGGCGTCGGTGGCCCGCCGCCCGAAGTAGACGGCACGCTCGAACTCGCCACTGCCCGCGTACGAAAGGCCCATCAGGTTGTTCGCGGTCGCGTCGCCGGGGGTGTTCTTCAGGTGCCGCTGCAGGAGCGCGCGGGCCTGCTCGTGCCTGCCCTGCATGATCAGGTCGTACGCCGAACGCAGCCTTGGATCGACACCCGCCATCGCCGGGAGTCTATTGGGCGGCGCGAACGAGAGACGTCAGCGCCGCGCCGAGCCGGCGTGCAAAGCCGGGACCGTCGCAGATCGTCGAGGCCAGCAATGCGTCGCGAAGGCGGCGTCGGTTCAGATCGTCTCGCCGGCCCCGGGCCGCAAGATCGCCGGCCGCCCGCACGAAGGCCTCGGGGTCATCGGCGACGAGCTCGGGAAACCCCGCGCCGCGCAGGATGCTGCCGCCGACTCTCGCCGCGGCGGTGCGCCCCATCAGCGTCACCACCGGCACGCCCATGAACAGCGCCTCGCAGGTGGTCGTGGTCCCGTGGTATGGGAATGTGTCGAGGGCGACGTCCACGCGGTTGTACAGCGACAGGTGCTCGGCCGTGCCCGGCGACCATCCGAGGAGATCGAGCCTGTCGGGCGCGACGCCCGCTCGTTCGAATCGGCCCGATACGTCGCGACGGACGGCCTCCGACCGGAGGGCCGAAGCCTTCAACAACAGACGCGAATCCGGAACCTTCGCCATTGTCCGTGCCCAGAGCGAGACGGTCAGATCATCGAGCTTCGCCAGTGTGTTGAAGGACCCGAAGGTGAACGGGCCGGGCGCGCACTCGGGGGGCGGCGCATCGCCGGGCGGTCGGTAGCAGACGCAGCTCGGCCCCACCCGGACGACGCGCTCGAAGCGATCCGGGTCGTCGGGCAGGATGACGGGGTCGCCCATGCGATAATCGGCGGCGCTCAGCCCCGTCGTGTTGGGGTAGCCGATCGCCGTCATCTGGATGGGCGCCGGGCGCCGGTGCAGCACGAGCAGGCGGTTGCCGAGCGTGTGCCCGGCCAGCTCGATCAGGATGTCGACGCCGTCGGCGCGGATGAGGCGGGCCAGCTCGTCGATCTCCGCGACCACCACGTTCCGCCACAGCGACACGTGCCCGCGCATCCGGGCCGACATCGCGTCCTCATTCCCGGCCGTCGAATACACGATCGTCTCGAACGCCCCGCGGTCCAGGTGCTCCAGGATCGGCTCCGCGAAGTACCCGACCGAGTGCGTCCGCAGGTCGCCGGAGAGGAATCCGATGCGCGGGCGCGTGCGGCCGGAAAGCGGCGGGGGCTGCGGGGTCGGCCCGAGCAGCCGCTCGACCAGGGCGCCGTAGGCCGCGTGCGCCGCGAGGATCGTGTCGGGCTCTTCGTCGCCCGCGTAGTTGACGGCATTGGCCATCCCCGTGGCGATGCGCGGGTCATCCGGGTGGAGGCTCGCGGCGCGCCGGAGTGTTGCGACGGCCTCTCGGGCCCTGCCCATCTGCAGGAGAGCCGCGGCGGAGTTCGAGAGGAACTTGGGATAGTCCGGATGGCGCTCGAGGCCCTCGCGGCAGACGGCGAGGGATTCGTCGTGCCGATGGGCCAGGGCCAGCGCGTTGCTGAGTCCGACGACACACTCGGCGTGGTCCGGGGCGGCGGCGGCGGCGCGGTGGTACGTAGCGATGGCGTCGTCGGCGCGGCCCTTCTGGAGTTGGAGGTTGCCGAGATTGACCAGCAGGTTGGGGTCGTCGGGGAAGCGGCGGAGGGCTCGCCCGGCGAAGAACATCGCCCGGTCGTGCTCGCCCAGGCGGCGCAGGACCCAGCACATCATGCTGTTGGCGTCGGTGTCGTCGGGGTCGGATTGCAGCGCCCGCTGGAGGGCGGCCCGCGCCTGCTCGAGCCGCCCGGCGTCGATGTGGTCGTTGGCGATCTTCAGTCGCGGCGGCAGGCTCGTCATGGGGCGGGGTGATTCTACGGGAGGGCGCATGAAAAGACGCCCGGTTTCGGTCCCGGGCGTCTCGTGTTTGCCGTCGGATCGGTCATCCGGCCTTGGCCTCGGCGTGCTCGGGCTTGTCGCCCGGCGGCGAGTCCGCGGAATCGAAGAACAGGTGCTCGAGGGGCTTGCCCTCGGAGTCGTTGCGCCGGGTGACGCGGATGGTCGTCTTCTCGCCGAAGTCCCCGGACAGGAGCATCTCGGAGAGCGGGTCCTCGACGAAGGTGCCGATGGCGCGGCGCAGCGGCCGGGCGCCGTAATCGGGGTTGTAGCCCTTCTCGATCAGGAAGTCCTTGGCGAGCTGGTCGAGCTCGAGCTTGACGCCGCGCTCCGTCAGCCGCTTGCTGACCTTGGCCACCTCGTACTCGATGATGGCGACGAGGTCGTCCTTGGTGAGTGGCCGGAAGACGATGATGTCGTCGAGGCGGTTGATGAGCTCGGGGCGGAAGAAGCGCTCGACCTCCTTGTTGAGGATGCCCTTGAT
>CAZMPE010000095.1:0-8486 GCA_964567955.1 uncultured Phycisphaeraceae bacterium
GATCTCCGCCGCGGAGCCGGTCAAGAAGACCTCGTCCCCGTCGAGCACATCTTCGAGCCGCATGTTCTTCTCGAGGCACTTGACGCCGCAGTCCTTGGCCAGTCTCTTGATCACGAAGTCGCGGGTGATCCCCTCGAGCATCCCGGCCTCCGGCGGCGGCGTGTACAGCTTGTTGTTCTTCACCACGAAGATGTTGTCGCCCGAACCCTCGGTGACGTACCCGTCGGTGTTGAGCATGATGACTTCGTGGCAGCCGTAGTCGATCGCCTCGCACTTGGCGAGGATGTTGTTCAGGTAGTTCAGGCTCTTGACCCGCGGGTCGAGGCAGGCGATCGGCGTCTTGGGCCGGTTGGCCACGATCACCCGCATGCCCTGGTCGTACATCTCCTTCGAGAAGAGCATGATCTGGTCGGCGATGCAGATGATCCCCGGCACCGGGCACTTGCGCGGATCGAGCCCGAGCGTCCCGGCCCCGCGCGTCACGAGCAGCCGGATGTACCCCTCGGTGATGTTGTTCGCCGCGATCGTCTGGCGCTGGATGTCGACCATCTCGTCGCGCGTGACCGGGATCTTCAGCCGGATCCCCTCCGCCGACTTCCACAGCCGGTCCAGGTGCTGCTTGCACTTGAAGACCTTGCCGCGGTAGACGCGGATGCCCTCGAAGATCCCGTCGCCGTAGAGCAGCCCGTGGTCATAGACGCTGACCATCGCCTTGCTCTTGGGCATCAGCGACCCGTTCACCCAGATCAGCGGGCGGTCGGTCTCCGGCGCCGCGTGCGCTTCGGCGGCCTTTTTGTGGGGAACAGCTGTCATCTCGATGGTCATCCTTGGGCCTCCCTTCCGCCGGACGGCGTCGTCGGAATCTGGCGGGCCCCGCGGCCCGTCGGGCGACACGCATGATACCCGTTCCGGGCCGATCCGGTTCGCGCCGGGGGACGCGCGGGATGAAGTCTTTTCCCTTGCGCGGCCTCTACTGATCGCCCGGCATCGGCTCGTCCGGGGCGGGCTCGGGGTCCATCCCCGGCAGCCGCTGGAAGGTCCCGTCCCGCGCCACGCGC
Organism: uncultured Phycisphaeraceae bacterium; assembly: GCA_964567955.1. GTDB lineage: Bacteria > Planctomycetota > Phycisphaerae > Phycisphaerales > UBA1924 > CAZMPE01. The sequence continues at coordinate 1,059 of CAZMPE010000095.1, forward strand.
AGCTGCCCCGATTCGAGCAGGTAGCTCAGGATCGCGTTGCGCAGGTCGGTCTGCGCCTGGTCGCGCGCGTTCTTGGAACGCAGCAACGCGTTGTCCGCGTCCAGCTTCGTCTGCGGGTCCACCTCGTCGCTCTTGAGGCGCAGTTCCTCGAGCCGGCGCTCGTTGATCCGCACGCGGTCCTCCGCCAGCTTGAGCTGGAAGCGGGCCAGGTCGATGTTCCGCACCGCCTGGCGCACGGTCACCACGACGTTGTCGCGCGCCTGTTCGTAATCCCGCTCCCGCTTGCCCAGCGAGATGATCGACTGGCGCAGCCGCAGCCGCTCCGTCTCCCGGTCCAGCGGCAGGCCGAACGTCACGCCCGCCGAGTAGTTCAGGTCCTCGGTGCTGTAGCCGACGCCTCCGACCGGGTCGTCCGGATCGGTGGGAACGGAGACCGAGGCGTTCAGATCGAGGTTGGGCAGGATGCCGTTGCGGGCGTTCTTCACCGCCCGACGGGCGTCGTCGAGCTGGTCGCGACGCGATTGCAGATCAAGCCGGAACTCCAGCGCGGCAAGCGTCGCCTCTTCGAGCGTCGTCTCCGGAACCGGCACGTCCCAGTCCAGCGGTCCGACCGCGATGTTCTCCGACGGGTCGAGCCCCAGCCGGATCTTGAACCGGTCCACCTGCAGGATGAACCGCTCGCGGGAGGCCGCCAGCGCCGCCTGCGCCTCGAGCACGTCGTTGGCCGCCAGGTTCTTGCGGAACTCCGCGACCCGGCCCGCGTCGTATCGCGCCGACTCCGCCGCGGCGGTCTGGCGGAGGCTTCGCAGCTGCTGCACCTGGTTCTCGATCTGGGCCTGCGCCTGGACCAGCTCGAAGTAGTCCCGGGCCACGCCGACCAGGTACGACCGGCGGAAATCCTCGAACGTCCGTGCCTGGTAGATCAGGTCGCGCTCGGCCTGGATCAGGCTCTCCTGCGCCACGAGCCCCGCGCCGCGCAGCAGCGGGACGGAGGCGTCCAGCGACAGCTCGGACGACTGGCGGTAGCGCCCCGTCGCCGCGTCGCGCAGCTGCTCCGTCGCCCGCCACACCCAACGCGCCTCGGCCTGTCCGCCGAAGGGCAGCTTCTGCGTCACGCGGAGGTCGTTCACGACGCGCACCGCCGAGTTGAACATCCCATCGTCGCCGCCGCCCGACACCGTCGTGCTCGTGTCGTTGAACAGGCGCGGGCTCCATTGGTGGCGCTCGATCAGCAGGCGGATAGCGGCGAGGATGTAGTCCTCCTCCGCCGAGAGGTACTCCCTCCCGGTCCGCTGGGCCGCGCGGAAGGCGTCCTCGAGCCCCAGTTTCCGCGTCCCCTCGTTCGGGGGCGACTCCGAGTATTCGTCGAGCTTGGCTTCGACCTGCCGGGCCTCGTCGACCGGGTTGAACCTCATCTCCTCCGCCCCGGGATTGACCGTCGAGAGCTTCTTGGACCGGATGTCGCCGCTTGTCCCCGACGCGTTGCCGAATGTTCGCTCGGGGGCGATCGCGCCGCCGCCGAGCGCTTCGGATCGCTCTCGGAGGAGGGCCTGGGTGCGGGAGTCGATGCCGCTGAGCCCTCCCCGACACCCTGTCAAAAACAGAACACTTGCGCCGACCAGCGCAAGACATGCGCCGGACGAGGGCGTCGGGAACACTAATGTGTGATTCTGGGGCGTCTGTTTCATAGGTTTTTGCCCGCTTTTGGGCCCGCAGTCTATCAACAAAGGGTCCAAACGTTGCTGGTTCAAGGACGCCCTCCTATTCTTTCCGCTCGACCACGGACCGGCCCTCGATTCCTCCCCGGCCGACGGGCCGCGCCACTCGCCGCCGAGGTCGCGTGCGGGATTCGTCACCCACCCCAGCCCCCGTCCCGGGGTGAAACAGCCCTTCAAGGGAGTCATTGCCCCCCATGCCCTCGGTCACCTATGACGGGCGGAGTTTCATGCTCGACGGCCGGCGCGTCTGGCTGGTCGGCGGGTCCATCCATTACGCCCGGGTGCCGCGCGATCTGTGGCCCGAGCGGATCCACGCGGCCAAGCTCGCCGGCCTCAACACGATCGAGACCCCGGTGTTCTGGAACCGGCACGAGGCTCGCCCGGGCCAGTTCGATTTCACCGGCGACAACGATATCCGGCATTTCGTCCAGCTTGTGGGGCAGGCGGGGATGTACTGCGTGCTCCGGCCGGGTCCGTTCGTCGGTTCCGACTGGGACAACGGGGGTCTGCCGGCGTGGCTCTCGAGCCTCAAAGATGTGGCGTTGCGGCGTGCCAGCGGCCCGTACCTCGAGGCCTGCTCGCGGTACCTGACCGCGCTGGCCGAGCAGGTGCGGGACCTGCAGGTGACGAGCCCGCGCGGCGGGGCGATCATCCTGGTGCAGAACGAGACGTCCTGGACGTGCGGCGACGACAAGCTCGCGACCGGGTACCTCGGCGAGATCAACCGATACCTCCGTGAGGCGGGTCTGACGGTCCCGTTCATCAACGCGAACAACCTGTGGCAGGGGACCGAGGGCGAGATCGACTGCTGGTCCGGCTCGGGCGACCTGATGCCGACGCTGCGGCAGCTCGCGGCGGTCCGGCCGAATCAGCCGCGGCTGGTCGCGGACCTGGCCATCGGCGCGTCGTCGACGTGGGGGAGCGAGGCGCCCGCGAGCCCCGATCCCGCGGCGACGCAGCACCGGCTCGCGCAGGTTCTCGCGGCGGGCTCGCAGTTCATCATCAGCCCGTTCCACGGTGGCACGAACTTCGGGTTCTGGGGCGGTCGGGTGAGCGCCGACCCGGGCTCGTTCGTGACCGCCGGGCGCGAGTCGAACGCGCCGCTGACCGAGACGGGCGGGCACGCGCCGTGCTACAACGCGGTTCGGCGGCTCTGCACGTTCGCGTCGCGGTTCGCGCGGGTCTTTGCGAACCTCGATCCGACGCTCCGTCCGGTCGTGAACAATCCGGCTTCCGAGGGTTCGCCCGGGCTGTCGGTCGCGTACTCGACGGGCGTTCAGGGCGGTGTGGCGTTCGTCTTCGGGCCGTCCGAGGCGGGCGACCGTTCCGGGCGCGCCGGGCGCGGGGCGCGCCGGCCGATGACGCTGCTGTTGCCCGACGGGACGACGCTCGGTCTTGAGCTTGGTCCCGATCAGCCCGTGGCCTGGTGCCTGTTCAACGTCTCGCTGGGCGGGCGTGCGACGCTCGATTACTGCAACCTCAACGCGTTCGGCACGGTCGGGCGCGTGCTGGTGTGCTACGGCCCCGCGGGCGCGCCCGGGCAGGTCTCGATCAATGGTTCGCCGGTTCAAACGACCGTCCCTTCCGGCAAGGAGCCCGTGCTGCTCGACCACGAGGGGATCATGGTGGTGGTCTGCAACGAGGACCAGATCGACGCGACGTTCATCGCCGACGACGCGGTGTATGTCGGGGTCTCGGGCCTCGACGCGGCGGGGGCGCCGATCGCGCTGCCCGGCTCGCGCCAGTGCATGCGGGTCGCCTCCGACGGGGCGGTGTCGACGGTTCCCGCGTCGACGGTCGTGAAGAAGGCGCCGGCGAAGATCGCGCTGTCGGAGTGGTCCCCCGCGCCGGCGAACGAGTACGCGGCGGGCACGAGCGCGCGGTACGCCGCGATCGACGGCCCGGCCGACCTGACGGCGCTCGGGTCTCCGTACGGGTTGGGGTGGTACCGGGTGCGGCTCAAGTTCACCGGTCCGAAGATGCGGGTGGCCTTCCCCAAGGCGGCCGATCGCCTGCACGTGATGCTCGACGGCGATCCGCAGGGCATCGTCGGCGTCGGGCCGGGCTCGGTCTCCGACCTCACGCTGGCGGCGCCGCGCGGTCTGCACACCGTCGTCGTGCTCGCCGAGAATCTCGGGCGCGTGTGCGGCGGGGCGAATCTCGGCGAGCCGAAGGGGCTGTTCGGCCACTTCTGGGAAGTGAAGCCGCTGCGGATCGCGCGTCCCGCGGTGAAAATCGCTGAGCCGGTGAACATCCTCGCCTTCCGCTCCCCGCTGTGGGAGGTGCACGAGGGCGACCTGTCGGTGCCGGAGCGATTGACCTGGGCGCTGCCGCGCCGGGGGAAGATGCCGCTGATCATGAGCATCGATTCGTTCCCGGGCCGGGGTCTGGTGCTGCTGAACAACACGCCGGTGCGTTTCCTCGAGCGGCTGAGCCGCGAGCGGATCGTCTTCGAGCCCGAGCAGTTCTCGCGCGGGAAGAACACGGTGCAGATCGTGCTGCTCAACGAGCCGGTCGCGGGCCGGGCCCCCGAGTCGACCGAGGTGCAGCGGGAGCTGGCCGACGCGGTCGCCTTCTTCCAGGCCGTCTCCTGCCCGTCCGCCAAGGCGGAGTGGGCCTTTGCGAAGTGGGAGGTCCCCGCGGCGTCGCACTTCCTCAAGGGGAGCAAGGCTCCGCCGCCGCGCAAGGGGCACTGCCCGATCTGGTGGCGTGCGAGTTTCGAGGCGGAGGACACGGAGGCTCCCTTGTTCTTCGAGGCGACGGGGCTGACGAAGGGCCAGATCTACATCAACAACAAGCACCTGGGGCGGTATTTCGTGGCGACGGCGACCGGGAAGCGCGTGCCGCCGCAGACCCGCTGGTACATCCCGCGTTCGTGGCTGAAGCCCGGGGCGTCGAACTCGATCACGATCTTTGACGAGCACGGGGCGGACCCCGGGCGGGCGCGTCTCGTGTACGAGACACCGGGCGTCTGACGCGCCTATGGTGGCCCGATGACGCCACCCAGCTGGCAGGCCGCGGCCTCTTTCGCGGCACGGGCGCACCGGAACCAGATCCGCAAGGACACGAGCACGCCGTACATCTCGCACCCGGTGCGGGTCGCGATGACGGTGGCGCTGGTCTTCGGGTGTTCGGACGAGACGGCGATCACGGTCGCGCTGCTGCACGACACGATCGAGGACACGACGACGGACTACGACGACCTGGAGGAGCACTTCGGGCGGGCGGTGGCCGATTGCGTCGCGTCGCTGACGAAGAACATGTCGCTGCGGGAGGACATCCGGGAGCCGGAGTACGACTCCAGACTGGCGAAGGCGGACTGGCGGGCACGGCTGGTGAAGCTGGGCGACCAGTTCGACAACCTGTGCGACCTGGACACGCCGATGCGGCTGGGGGCGGTGCTCGAGAAGTGCGGGCGTGCGATCGCGATCGCGCGGCCGCTGGCGGGCGAACGGCCCGAGATCGCGCGCGGGATCGCGGCGCTCGAGGGGCTGATGGAATCGGCGCGGACGCGCCGGTAGACCCCGTCCTGCGCGAATCGGCTTGAACCTGAAGGAGCGCGCGGTAGGCTGGGGCTCGACCCGGAGGACGCCGCCATGAGACTCCGCGCAGCCCTGATCGTGATCGGCGCGCTTGCCGCTTCGGCTGGTGCGCGGCCCGACCTGCACCTCCGGTACGCGCGTTTCGATCCGGCGGCGGGTGTTCCCGCCGTTCCCGGCGCGCTGGCGGCGCGCGAGGGCTCGCGGGGGTTCATCGTGCAGTTCGGGGGTACGCCGGGGTCCGCCGCGCGGGGCGCGCTGGCGGGGCGGTCCGTCGAGGTCCTGAGGTACCTGCCGGATCACGCCTACATCGTGCGGGCGGCGGCGCGGGTCGATCCCGGCGCGATCGGCGGCGTGGTCTGGGCGGGGCCGTACGAGCCGGCGTACAAGCTCGACGGGAGCGCACTTGCGGCGGCGGTCACGGCCGGCGGGGCGCCCGCGCGTTACGGGATCGAGCTGTTCGACGCGGGGGGAGCGGCGCAGGCCCGGCTGGATGCGCTGCTTCGCGGCGCGGGTTCGCGGGTCGAGGGATTCAACGCCGGTTCGCGGGTCGAGGCGGTGCTGACCGGGGCGCAGATCATCGCGGCGGCGCGCAGCGATGATGTGTCGTTCATCGACGCGGCCGGCCCGCCCGGCGCGGACATGGACCTGGTGCGCGTGCTCAGCGGCGCGAACTATCTCGAGACGTTCGCCGGGGCGAACGGCCAGGGCGTTCGGGGCGAGGTGATGGATACTCCGATCGACGCGGTTCACCCGGCGTTCCAGAACCCCGCGCCGCTGGCGCACGGGCCGGCGGGGTCGACCCCCAACCCGCACGGGACAACGGTGTACGCCATCGTGTTCGCCAACGACCCGGGGGACCCGCTGCGGCGGGGCCTGCTTCCCGGGCGCGAACGGGGCATCTTTTCGCACTACCTGAATGTCGCGCCGTTCGGCGGGCCGGCTTCGCTCCAGCAGCACCTGGCGGAGCTGGTGGATCCGCTCGGCCCGTATCGGGGCGTCTTCTTCACCAGTTCCGTCGGCAGCCCGCAGGCGAACACGTACACGACCATCTCGGCGATGGTGGACGGGGCGTTGCTGACCGTCGATGTGCCGTACACGCAGTCCTCCGCCGTCGTCGGCCCCAGCGGCATGGGACGCCCGCAGGCCTGGGCGAAGAACGTCATCGCCGTCGGGGGCGTGACGCACCAGAACACGCTGACGCGGGTGGACGATTCGGGATCGTTCGGCGGCAACCTGCCCGACGGGCGCGTGAAGCCCGACCTGGTCCACGTGATGGACGGGATCCAGACGCTGTGCCCGGGCGGTGTGTGCGGTGGGACGAGCTTCGGGGGGACGAGCGCGTCGACGCCGATCGTCGCGGGCGGGATCGGGCTGCTGGCGCAGCTGTGGCACGGATCGGCCTGGAGCGGATTCGGCGGGGGTGCGAGCGTGTTCGACGACCGGCCGCGGGCGGCGACGGCGCGCGCGTTGCTGGTCAACACGGCCTTCCAATACGACTGGACGGCGGGCGGCCCGAACGCGACGATCCTGCGGAGCGTGCAGGGGTGGGGGATGCCCGACCTGCAGTCGCTCTACGAGCGGCGCGAGAGGACGTTCATCGTCAACGAGACTGACATCCTGGTGCCGGCGGCGCAGCGCACCTACGAGTTGGCTGTGGAGCCCGGGGAAACGGCGTTCAAGGCGACGATGGTGTACGTGGATCCGCCCGCTTCGCCCGCGGCACAGTTCGCGCTGGTCAACGATCTGGACCTGCGGGTGGTGTCGCCGACCGGGGTGGTGTACCGGGGGAACGCCGGGCTGGCGTCGGGCGTGTGGTCCGTGCCGGGCGGTTCGGCGGACAACCGGAACGTGATCGAGAACGTGTTCGTGGCGAATCCCGAGGCGGGGAAGTGGACGGTGGAGGTGATCGGGACGGCCATCGTGATGGACGCCCGGCCCGAGACGCCCGAGGTGGACGCGGACTTCGCGCTGGTGGTCTCCGGCGCGCGGCTGTGTCCGGGCGCCTGTTACGCCGATTGCTCGGGCGATTGCCTGCTGAACCTCGCCGACTTCGGGTGCTTCCAGACCAAGTTCGCGCTGGGCGATCCGTACGCCGACTGCAACGGGGACGGGCTGCTGAACCTCGCCGACTTCGGGTGCTTCCAGACGAAGTTCGCGGTGGGGTGTCC
>CAZMPE010000096.1:0-8400 GCA_964567955.1 uncultured Phycisphaeraceae bacterium
GAGGTTGAGGGCACCGTCGGCGTTGCAGTCGGGGTAGCAGGGGCAGCCCCAGCGGGCGATGTAGTTGGCCGGCGCGCCCCCGGCGGTGGTGAACCATCCTGCGGCGACCAGGTCGCCGTTGAGGAGACTGGCGAGTGCGAGGACGGCGCCGGCGCTTGTTCCGGGCTGGTTCGGACCCAGTCCTAGGCCGTAGGGGGACCAAACGCTTCCATCCCAGCGCGCGATGCGATTGGCGGCTATGCCCCCGGCGTCTGTGAAGAACCCACCGGCGACCAGGTCGCCATTCGGGAGCACGTGAAGGGCGCTCACGATGCTGTTCACACCCGTCCCGAGGGATGACCAAGTCGTGCCGTCCCATCGGGCGATGCGACTGACGGCGATGCTCCCGGCGGCATTGAAGCTTCCCCCCGCGACAACGTCGCCATTTGGGAGTGAGGCGACGGCGTGCACCTGCGACGGGTTCAATCCTGAGCCGAGCGGCGACCACGCCGCGCCGTTCCAGCGTGCGATGTTTTCGGCTGCGATCCCCCCGGCGCTTGAGAACCAGCCGCCCGCGACGAGATCGCCGTTGGGGAGTACCGCGAGGGAATACACAGTGCCGTTCACGCCCGATCCGAGCGGTGACCAGGCCGAGCCGTCCCAGCGGGCGATGCCGCTCACGGGGACGCCTCCGGCGATCGTGATGGTGCCGCCGGCGACGACGTGGCCGCCGGGGAGGGTGGTGAGAGCGCGGACATAGTAGTTGGCGCCGGTCGGATGGTTGACCCCCGAGCCGAGCGGGTGCCAGGCGGAACCGTCCCATCGGGCGATGCGGCTTGCCGCGACGCCCCCGGCGATTGTGAAGTTGCCCCCCGCAACGAGATCGCCGTTGGGAAGGGTCGTCAGGGCCAGCACCCAACTGTTCACTCCCGACCCGAGCGACGACCACGAGGCGCCATCCCAGCGCGCGATGAACTTCTCGGGCATGCTCCCCGCGGCGGTGAACAATCCGCCCGCAACCAGATCGCCGTTCGGAAGCGTCGCGAGGGCACTGACTGTGTAGTCCATTCCCGATCCAACGGGATGCCATTCAGGCTGGCATTGGGCGCGGGTGTGGGGGTGGAGAAGGAGGAGGGGGAGGAGCAGGAACCAGGGCAGCCCGGCGCGGCGTGCGGGGGTGTCGAAGAGGTTCGGGCGGGCGGCCATGGATGCCTCCGATGTCCTGTGCGCCGAAAGGCACTGATGAGGCTTCAGCTTACCGTTCGAGGTCGTTCAATCAATGACATCTGCGAGGTGTGGTGGTCCGCACCGGACAGAGGAGCCGACGGACGATCGCAAGAGAGATGAATTGAACATGGCCCAGGGTCAGACAGGTCCCGCCCAGGCGGGTGATCTTCGGCTCAAGACACCGGTTTGGCGAAGACCGCGCCGGAATCCCCGGCGGGGGTGCCGCCGTATGCTCATACGTGCTGATCCTCACCGTTCTCCAGGGCCCCGACAAGGGGCGCAAGTACGAGTTGCCCGACCATGAGCCCCAGCTCATCGGCCGGTCGAGCGAGGCGTTGCCGCTGACGGACAACACGGTCAGCCGGCGGCACGCCGAACTCACCCCCGACGACGGCGTCTGGTGGATTCGCGACCTCGAATCCCACAACGGGACGTACCTGAACGGGGTAAAGATCGGCGAGCGGATGAAGCTCAAGCCGGGGGACCAGATCCGGACGGGGGCGACGCTGTTCGTATTCGGGCAGGCGGAGCCGGGGGAGGAGAAGGACGTCATCCGGCTGCTGACGGCGGAGCTGCTGGATTCGGAGATCGAGCAGACGCTCAAGAGCAACGAGGACTCCGTCCTGCTCGCCGAGCCCGAGCCGCGTGCCGCGGCGGTCGACCACCTGCGGGTGATCTACCGGTTGACGGCGCTGACGACGGAGGTCATCGGCCGGCAGGAGCTGCTCAAGCGTGTGCTGGAGCTGGCGTTCGGCGAGTTCAAGCCCGAGCGCGGGTTCATCATGCTGGGCTCGGGCGGCCCGGGGGACCCGCTGCGTCCGGCGGTGGTGAAGTACAGCAAGCCGCCGCGGGACAAGGACGACGCGCAGATCCACGTCAGCAAGACGATTCTTCAGCACGCGCTGCGTCAGAGCGAGGGGGTGCTGTCGAGCAACGCGATGACGGACCCGCGGTTCGCGTCCGGCGACAGCGTGCAGCGGTTCCACATCCGGTCGGCGATCTGTGCGCCGATCCGTTTCCGGGACAAGACGTTCGGGGCGATCTACATCGACACGTCGATCGCGAACTACACGTTCACGGCGGAGCAGCTGGCGTTGATGAACGCGGTGGGGCGGCACACGGGCCTGGCGATGGCGAACGCGGAACTGCTGACGACGAAGCTGCAGACGGAGCGGCTGGCGGCGATCGGCGAGACGGTGGCGAGCCTGTCGCACGCGATCAAGAACATTCTGCAGGGGCTGCGGGGCGGGGCGGACGTGGTGGAGATGGGTCTGAAGAAGGACGACCTCAAGATCGCCAAGGGCGGCTGGGGGATCCTCAAGCGCAACCTCGACCGGATCGTGAGCCTGACCTTGAACATGCTGGCGTTCAGCCGCCAGCGGACGGTGGAGCCGGAGCTGACGCGGGTGGGTTCGATCATCGAGGAGTGCGCGCAGCTGCTGGAGGGGCAGTGCACGACGAAGGCGGTGGCGCTGATCGTGGACGTGGACCCGGAGATGCCGCCGATCCCGGTGGATGCGCCGCTGCTGCACCAGGCGTTCATGAATCTGATCACCAACGCGATCGAGGCCGTGGAGGTGGGCAAGGGCGTGATCACGGTGCGGGCGCACTATTTCAGCGCGGGCTCGCGCGGCGACGGGTCGCCGGCGGTGGCGGAGATCGCGGTGATCGACAACGGGCCGGGCATTCCGGCGGAGCGCCAGGGCCGGATCTTCGAGCCGTTCCACACGACGAAGGGGACGCGGGGGACGGGTCTGGGTCTGGCGGTGACGAAGCGGATCGTGGAGGAGCACCGGGGCCGGATCCGCGTGGATTCGGCGGAGGGGCAGGGGGCGTCGTTCCGTGTGATCCTGCCGGCGGACTCGTCGAAGGTGATCGACCCATCGGAGACGGCGCACTCCAAGCCGTCGGATCTGGACCTGGATTAGGGATTCGGAGGGGGCGCGTGGGCCTGCAGGGCGGCGCGCCGGCAGCTATCGTGTCGAGTCTCCGCCGGGCGCGGGCGAACCTTCACCGGGGGTTTGCCCAATGAGCGTCCTTGAGCCGTCGGGCCGGCCGGAGCGGCCCGTTGGAACAGGAGCAGGATTGTGACCACCGCGCAGGCCCCCCGAGTCTCGTCCAAGAAGAAGCCGGCGCCGAGTCGCGAGAAGGCGACGTTTCTTCGGGCGTTCCTGAAGAAGCCCTCGTCGATCGGCGCGATCATGCCGAGCGGCAAGCTGCTGTGCCGCAAGATGGTGGATTCGGCGGACCTGAAGAACGCGAAGCACGTGCTCGAGTTCGGGCCGGGCACGGGCGTCGTGACGGACGAACTGCTGCCGCGCCTGCCGGCGGGTTGCCGGTACATGGCGATCGAGCTGAACGAGTCTCTGGCGGAGATCTTTCGCGGGCGGCACCCGGGGGCGCTGCTGAAGCACGACAACGTCCTGAACGTCAAGAAGCTGTGCGAGGAAGAAGGGTTCGGTCCGATCGACGTGATCATCAGCGGTCTGCCGTGGACGACGTTCTCGTCGAAGCTGCAGGACGGGATCCTGAGCGCGGCGTTGAGCGTGCTCAAGCCCGGGGGCGAGCTGGTCACGTTCGGGTACCAGATCGGGACGTGGACGCCGCAGGGGCGGCGGTTCTACAAGAAGCTGCCGCAGCGGTTCTCGAAGGTGGTCAGGAGCCGGTACGTGTGGCGCAACTTCCCGCCGGCGATGGTCGTGCGGATGGTGAAGTAGGTCTACTTCCCGCCGGTCTGTCCGAAGAAGTAGCGGTCCGCGGAGAAGCGGCCGGCGCCCGAGAGGACGAGCGCGAGGCAGATGACGCCGAGCGTCAGCGGGTACTCCATTCCGTTCTTGTCCGCCCCGAAGTGGTCGGGGTGCGCGAGGGTGATGGCGACACCCATGGTGAAGGCGAAGAACGCCGCGCCGATCCGCGTGCAGAGCCCGACGGCCATCAGCAGGCCGCCGACGAGTTCCGCGCCGCCGGCCAACACCGCGCTCAAGTAGGGGAACGGGACGTTCATCTTGCCGAGCGCCTCGGCGAACTTCGCGACGCCGACTCCGTCGAACGCGCCGAAGAGCTTCTGGCTTCCGTGATAGAAGCCGACGGCGCCCATGATCAGGCGGAGCAGCAGGAGCCCGAGGTCGGGGGAGTGGATGAATCGGGCCGGAGATGCCATGGCGGGCTCCTGTGGTGGATACGCGGTGGATTGTCCCCTATCGGCGCGGGTCGTGCGCGCGCGGCCCCAAACCGTTCGTGCACGGGGGTTTGAGCGCGCCATGCCCCGAACGGGGTGCCCGGCGCAGGAAGTGCGGTTGATTTCTTTGCATGCGGCGTCCACGCGTTGCTATGCTGCGCGCATGAACCGTCACCCACAATCCGGGGCGTCGGCGCGAGAGTTCTCGACGCCGTTGGGTTCGATGCTCGGGGCCGCGACGCCGGATGGCGTGTGCCTGCTGGAGTTTCTCGACCGCAAGGCCCTGCCCGGCGAACTCGCCTCGGTGGAGCGGAGCTACGGCGCGCTGGGGACGGGGAAGAACCCGCACCTGGATGCGCTGGGCGCGCAACTCGAGGCGTATTTCGGGGGCGAGAGGCGCGACTTCACCGTGCCGCTGGTCACGGCGGGCACCGTCTTCGAGCGCGCGGTGTGGGAGCGGCTGCGGCTGATCCCGTACGGGCGCACCACGTCGTACGGCCGGCTGGCGCGCGACATGGGGCGCGAGGGCGCGCAGCGCGCCGTCGGACGCGCCAACGGCCACAACCGCATCGCCATCGTCATCCCCTGCCACCGTGTCATCGACAGCGACGGCAACCTGCACGGCTACGGCGGCGGAATCGTCCGCAAGCGCTACCTGCTGGAACTGGAAAGCTCCGTCGCGGGCTTCGACGGTTGCGGCACGCTCTGGGGCAGACGCGAACCGGCGATGGCGTGACTACAGCCGCATCGCCTTGACCATCGCCGCGCCCATGTCGGCCGGCGACAGCGCGACCTCCACGCCCGCGCCCTTCAACGCGGCGATCTTCGCGTCGGCCGTGTCGCCCGCGCCGCCGATGATCGCCCCCGCGTGACCCATCCGGCGGCCCGGCGGCGCGGTCCGCCCGGCGATGAACGCCGCCACCGGCTTCTTCACATTGGCCCTGATGTACGCCGCCGCGTCGTTCTCGTCGGACCCGCCGATCTCGCCGATCATGAGGATGCCGTGCGTCTCCGGGTCGGCCTCGAACATCCGGAGGCAGTCGATGTGGTTGACGCCGCGCACCGGGTCGCCGCCGATCCCCACGCACGTCGATTGCCCGAGCCCGAGGTTGGAGGTCTGCCAGACGGCCTCGTAGGTGAGCGTTCCGGAGCGGCTGACAATGCCGACGGCCTTGGCGCGCCGGGCCTGGCTCACGTGCGTGTGGATGTAGCCGGGCATGATGCCGATCTTGCACCCGGCGGAGGTGTAGGGGTCTTCGGCGGAGTCTCCGGCGCCGGACTTGGGCCCCGGGGTGATGACGCCCGGGCAGTTGGGGCCGACGAGCGTGATCTTGCCGTTGCGGAGCGCCATCTCGTCGAGCACGGCCCGCACACGGATCATGTCCTGCACCGGCACGCCCTCGGTGATGCAGCAGATGACGGAGACTCCGGCGTGCGCGGCCTCGAGGATCGCGTCGCCGGCCAGCGCGGGCGGGACGAAGATCATGGGGGCCGCGGCCCCGGTCGACCGCACCGCCTGGTCCACGGTGTCGAAGACGGGCAGTCCGTTGGCGTCCTTGGTGCCGCCCTTGCCGGGGGTGACGCCGCCGACGAGGCGCGTGCCGTAGTGGAGGCACGCGCGGGTGTGCTGGGCGCCGTAGGAGCCGGTGATTCCCTGGCAGATCACGCGAGTATCGGCGTTGACGAGAATGGCCATAGGGGTGAAGGTTAGGTCGCGAGCGCGGGGCTCGTGAGGGCTCCGGCGATTCGGGCCTGCACGTCGGCGGGGATGGGGGAGAAGGCGTAATCGGCGGGGAACGGCGGCCGGAATCGATCGACGAGGCGGACGATCCCCGCGCCGTAATACGCGCTCCGGAGGGCGCGGCGCAGGCCCCGGGCGGAGAACTCGCGCCGCGGAACGTCGGGGAGCGGTGTCCCCGGCTCCCACCAACGCATGATGGGGTCATCCTGCTTCTTGATGGTGCGGCGCCAGTCGGCGAAGCGCCAGTGCGCGCCGACGATCGCGCCCGAAGCACGCGTGGCGGAGCGGATCGCGCATCGGAGCCGGATCTGCGGCGGGTCGCGTTTGGGGTAATGCAGGATCGGGATGCGTGCCCGCGCGATCAGCCCGGCGTGCCATGGCTCGTACCGGTTGGGGGTCCACTTCATGCGGGGGCGGTAGCGGAAGAGGCGCAGCTCCTGGTGCTCGTTGGCCGCGAACCACCGCCGGCGATCCTGGATCGGGCGGGCGCGATCGGCGCGGGTCTCGAGCCCCGCGCGCCACGCGGCGGGTTCGGCGGCGGTCAGCTGGAAGTCGTAGTGCGCGCCGTACACGCGGGACTCGATGCGGGAGAGGTGTTCGCGCACGAAGCGCGGCGGCGGAACGGCGTGGAACTCATCGGCGTCGGCGCGGACGATCCAGTCCCCGTCGCGGAAGCGAGCGCGCACGCGGTGGAAGAGCCAGGCGGTGACGGCGATGGAAAAGTAGATCGTCTCGCGGCCGACGCAGCGCACGCGCGGGTCGCGGGCGGCGGCGTCCTGAAGATAATCCCACGTGCCGTCGACGCTCCCGGTGTCGAAGGCGTGGACGGAGTCGGCCCACTCGAGGATGGCCGGGAGCGTCTGCGGCAGGATGTCCGCCTCGTCGCGCACCACGAGCAGGGCGTGGAATGGCACGGCCAGAGCCTACCGGCGCGCCCGGGCGGGCGTCGAGTTGTGCGCCGGGATCACTTCTTGCGCTTGTACTCGATCTGGACGACGGTGAAGGGATCGCCGTAGAGGACTTCCTGGATCTCGAAGACGACGGTGTCGGCGTCCGCGACCCGGGTGACGTACTTGACCATCTTGCCGATCTCGCCGGTCATCGGTTCGTCCATGGTTCCGAACTGGGTGAGGATGGTCCCGGTCTGGTCGAGGTTTCCGGAGTTGATGTAGAAGCCGGTCGAGAGGCTGTCGATCCAGGAGGAGAAGTAGAGCTTGCGGTTGTTGTCGTAGCCGGTGAAACCGAGGCCTTCCATGGGCATGCCCATCATCTGGCCCGTGGATTCCTGCTTGAGGAACCGGCCGCCGAACACGAGTGAGAAAGACGCGGTGCCCGCGGACTCCATCGGGGGCGAGCCGGGGCCGGCCATCCAGATGCGTGTCGTGGTGTTCCACTCGCCGACGAACTGCTTGAGGAACTCGTGCGGCTTGCCGGGCTGCATCGAGGCCATCCAGGCCTCCATGGCCTTCTGCGGGTCGGCCGGGGGCTCGGGTTGTGCGCGGGCGAAAGCGAGGGCGCCGACAACGGCGAGGGCGATGACGGCATGGGCGAGGACGGGCTTGCTGATCTTCATGGCGGATCTCCTATGGCTGTGGACCCTCAGGCTAACAGGCGGGGCGGCGGTGGCAACAGGCCCGGGGTCATACACTGGGGCCATGGCCCGCCGACCGAGGACAAATGTGGAGCGGATGCAGGACATCCCCAATGTCGGCCCCAGGATGGAAGAGGACTTCAGGCGGCTGGGGATCACGACGCCGCGGGGGCTGGTGGGGAAGGACCCGCTCGCGTTGTACAGGCGGCTGGAGCGGCTCGATGGGCGGCCGCACGATCCGTGCGTGCTGGACACGTTCATGGCGGTGACGGATTACATGGGCGGCGCGCCGGCGCGCCCGTGGTGGAAGTACACGGCGAAGCGGAAGAAGCTGGCCGTCGGAGGTAAGAACTGATGCGCGCGATCGTGACGGGCCAGGTGGGGATGGACAAGAAGCCGTACCTGGAGGCCGTGCGCGAGTTCGCGGGCCAGCAGGGCGAGACCATCGACCTCTACCACGTCGGGGACATCATGTACCGCGAGGGGCCCGACGTCCGCCCCGGCCGCATCCTCGACCTGCCCCTCTCGCGCCTCAACTCGCTCCGCCGCGCGGCGATCAAGGACATCATCAGCGAGTCCAGGGACCAGGCGAACGTCGCGTGCGTGTTGATGACGACGTTCCGCTGGAGGCACGGGCTGTTCAGCGCGTTCGACTTCGACCAGATCCGGCTGCTCAAGCCGGAC
>CAZMPE010000097.1:0-8280 GCA_964567955.1 uncultured Phycisphaeraceae bacterium
GAGACGGTCGGCGCGGGTCAGAACGAGACACGCATCCGCCAGCACGTCGGGCGGACGGCCGTCGTGCTCACCCCGGGGATGGGCGACGCGGTGCAGATGGACAAGGCGGGCATCCTCGAGATCGCGGACATTTTCATCTGCAACAAGGCCGACTTCCCCGGCGAGAATGAGCTGGTGCGCGACCTGCGCGATGTCGCGGGCAAGCGCCCGATCCTCGAGACGATCGCGACGCGGGGGCAGGGCATCCCCGAGTTGCTGACCGCGCTGCTGTCCTGAGGCGCCGGCGCGCAACGAAACCCCCGAGGCGAGGGCCCCGGGGGAGTGCGTGCGCGGACCTGATTCGGGGGGCTACCGCCTGCGTCGGTACGCGAGGACGCCGGTCATCGTCAACAGGATGAGCGTGCCGGGCGCCGGGATCATCATGCACTGCTGCTCGATCCACGTGACGTAGGCCTGCGTGAGCGGGACGCCGCCGCTGGGCTGGTGCCCGGGCGTGTTCCAGAAGGCGTGGAAGGCCGGATTGTTGTCGCCATAGGTGTGGACGGCGATGATGCCGTTGGAGAAGGCGTTGAGGAAGTTGCCCCCGCCGACGTTGAGCAGGACCTCGTTGGTGGTCATGTACGGCCCGCCCGAGTCGCCGCCGTACGAGCTGCCCTCGCCCGGGACCGCGAAGATCCCCGCGGGATTGTCGAAGTCCCACTCGACCGCGGTGTACATGTACGTTCCGTCGTTGTAGTTGATGGTGCGTTCGATCCGGTTGTTCTGGAAGCGCTTGTTCCCGTCGGGCGGCGCCACGTTCATCCCGCCCGCCACAAAGCTGCCCGTCCCGCCGTAGCCGAGTTCCGTCATCGTCGTGCCGACGCGGGACTGCGGCGTGCCCGGGAGCATGGTCAGCGGGGTGATCGAGTTGAAGAAGAACTCATTCTGGGGCGTCAGCTGCCCGTATCGGATGCCCAGCACGGCGATGTCCACCTTGTTGAGACCGCCATTGGCGACCGGGGGCAACCCGCGTTTCACGATGTTGGTAGCGCCGCCGAACACACCCTGTGCACCGTTGTCGCCGAACGCGATGACGTGTGGTCCGTTGATCCCGACGGGATCCACGACATGGTCGGCGGTGAGGACGCAGAACCAGCCGACGCCGTTGACGACTTGTTTTCCGATGACCGACCCCGTCCCGATCCGGACAAAGCCCCCCGGGGCCGGCGCGTTGATTTCCACAACGGAGTTGAACGGGTGGCTCTGCGGGGCGTGCCAGGGAACGGTCTGATTCTGCGGCCCGGTCTCGGGCTGGGCCCAGACCGTCGGCGCGACAATGAGAGCGGCGCACGCCAGCGCCGCCCGCGGCGCGCGCGGGCACCCAAACGACCATTGCCATTTCATCTCTCGGCTCCTGTCTCTCTCGACCGGCTGTTGCGCCCTCCCACGCTGGTCGGACGCGGCCCGCACCGGATTCCCATGACGGTCCGGTGCGATCTGCGCATCAAGAGTAACTCACGGCATATCCTCGTTGCAATCAGGAGGGGCATTGGTGAGCGTGGCGGACACAACTCGGGCTAACATTTCCCGTATTGAGATGGCTGAAAAGGAATCCAACTCGGACGCCGCGGTCACCATGCAATGCATGGAAGTGTGGGGGGGCAACCAGGCGACCGACAACGGCGTGATCATGCCCGGGCTGGATGCCTGGGTGTACAGCCGGCCGTACCGCGATGAGTCGGCGGGCGGCGATCTGCACTATGTGTCGAGTTGTGCCACGGGGCAGGTGACCCGGCTGATGGTGGCGGACGTGAGCGGTCACGGGGCGGCGGTCGCCCGGGCCTCGACAAAGCTGCGCGACCTGATGCGCCGGTACGTGAACTACATCGACCAGACCCGGTTCATCGGGGCGCTCAACAAGGAGTTCAGCGGGCTGGACGAGAGCGGGGGGTTCGCCACGGCGGTCGTGGCGACGTACTGGGCGCCGACGGATCAACTCGTGCTGTGCAACGCCGGCCACCCGCGCCCGCTGTGGTACCGCGCGAAGAAGAAGGCCTGGAGCCTGCTCGAGGACACGGCGGAACACCGCGAGGAGGGGCTGGCGAACATCCCGCTGGGGATCGCCGAGCCGACGCGGTACGATCAGCTCGCGGTGAAGCTGGCCCGCGGCGATCTCGTCGTCCTCTACACGGATTCGTTGATCGAGGCGCAGGACGCCTCCGGGCGGATGCTGGGGCAGGAGGGACTGCTCGAGATCGCGCGCGGGCTCGATGCCGCCAATCCGACAGGGCTGGTCCGCGGATTGGTGGACGCGGTGGGAGCGTTTTCAGGCGGGAAGACACCGGCGGACGACATCACGGTGCTGGCCATCCGTCCGAATGATCTCCGGCCGCGTGTCGGCCTGCTCAACGGGCTGAAGGCGACGGGGCTGATCATCTGGGAGTTCATCCGGTCGCTGCGTCCCGGCGGGCAGCGGTTCCCGTGGCCGGAGATGAGCGCCGACAACATCCTCGGGGCGTTTCGCCCGGCGGCCAAGCGCCGGTCGGGCAAGTGACGGAATGAACTCTGTCGGACCGGCCGCGCCAAACGGCCGGGCGTGATGCGCGGGGCGCACCCTAGCATCCTGCCTTTCCCATCCGACGGAGGCGCGCGTGCCGAGTGAATCCAAGGGGCCGTCCGATCCGCCGCCGCCGACGATCGACCCCGACTCGCTCGACCCGATCGAGATCGCGGGGCCGCCGACCGCCCGGCGCGGCGAGTTCGGGCTGACCGCCGACGGACGGCTCAAATCCGGCAAGCTCGCCGGACTCTCGATGAACGCCGCGATCTGGGTGCTGGCCTGGCCGGTCCTGGTCGATTCGCTGCTCGGGTCGATGGTCGGCCTGACGGACACCGTCATGGCCGCGCGGATCAGCGAAGCCGCCACCGACGCGATCGGGAACGCCTCGTACTTCTTGTGGTTCCTGGGTCTGGCGATCATCGCGATGGACGTGGGGGCGACGGCCCTGGTCAGCCGCTCGATCGGGGCGGGCCGGACAGCGGTAGCGAGCGCGGCGGTGGGGCAGACGATGCTGCTGGCGATCGCGGTGGGGCTGGTCCTTGGCGTGCTGGTGGCGTTATCGGCGGGCATGATCGCGGCGGGAATGAACATGAGCCCCGAGGCGGAGCGGGCGTTCGTCGATTACATGCGGATCATCGCGTTCGACGTTCCGTTCATGGCGCTGCTGTACGCGGGGATCGCCTGCGTGCGCGGGGCGGGCGATACGTTCCGGCCGATGCGGGTGATGGTCGTCGTCAACATCGTCAACGTGCTGGGTTGCTGGACGCTTGGCGGGGTCGAGGGGAGCCCGGAGACGATCCTGCCGCGCAGCCCGATCGGGATCAATCTCGGCGTGACGGGGATCGCGCTGGCGACGCTGCTGGCTCACGGCGTGGGGAGCGCGATGATCCTGACGGCGTTGATTCGAGGGGTCGCCGGGCTGCGCCTGCGACGGCGGCGGATGCGTCCGCACTGGCATACGCTGCGCCGGCTCGTCCGCGTGGGGATCCCCAACTTCCTCGAGACGTTCGGGATGTGGGTCGGGAACTTCATCTTGATCAACATGGTCGGGTGGCTGGGCGTGGGCCTGGTCGGGGCCCACATCATCGCGGTGCGGATCGAGGGGTTCAGCTACCAACCCGGGTTCGCGATCGGGATTGCCGCGGCGACACTGGCGGGGCAGTACATCGGTGCGGGGAGCCCGCGTCTGGCGCGCCTGGCGGTGCTCCGCTGCGCGCTCCTGGCGTCGGCGATGATGGGGGTGACGGGGGTGCTGTTCATGGCGATGCCGCGGGCGATCGTGGGGCTGCTCTCATCGCAGCCCACGCACCTGGAAGTGACGCCGCCGATCCTGTTCATCGCGGGGATCGTGCAGATCCCGTTCGCGCTGGGGATTGTGCTGCGATCGGCGATGCGCGGGGCGGGGGACGTGCGGATCGTGATGTACCTGACCTGGCTGACGACGTGGGCGGTGCGGCTGCCGCTGGCCTACCTGCTCTGCGGCGTCGATATCCCGGTCCCGTCGTGGGCGGGCGGCGGGGTCATCCCGCACCCGTTCCCGAGCGACCTGGGCTTATGGGGTCTCTGGCTCGGGATGTGCATCGAGCTGGTGATCCGCGCGGGCCTGTTCGGCGCGCGCTTTGTGCACGGGGGCTGGGCGCGGATGCGAGTGTGACGATTCAGCCGCCGATGGGCGCCGGCGCCACCGGGGCCGGGGGCGCGTCCTCGGGCGTCTCGGGCTCGTCGGAACCCGAGCGGACCTCGACGTAGGTGTGGCGCTCGAGGAGACGCGCCAGCGAGAAGGGGAAGTCGAGGCCCTGGCCATCGTCGGATGTCAGCTCGTCGGCCTGCGTGCGCGACGCGATGAACCCATCGGCCAGGCGGGCCTGTTCAAGCGTCGCCGGCCGCAGAGCCGTGATCCGCAGCACCGCGACGCCGAGGCGCGACGGGGCCGCGACCGCCAGCGTGGTGCGCTCCGGGTCCAGGTCGGAGGGCGGCGTGGTCGGGTCGAGCGCGGCCGCGGCGGCCAGGACGGCGTCGCGGACGGGCGGGACATTGACGTCCGCGGCGTCGGGGGCGGTGCCGCTGAGGTTCTCGCGGCCGACCTGCACGCGCGTGCGGACGCCGGGGCCGGCGGTCTCGTCGGGCTCGACATAGGGGGAGACGATGAACGGCTCGGGCGGACGCGGCGCGACAAGGTCGACGACGGCCTGAAGTCCGTTGGAGACAGCGAGCGAGCGGAACTCATCGAGACGGGCGGCGAGGCCCTCGTAGGCCCGCAGTTTCTTGTAGTCCGCGACGAGGTCCTCGCGGATCTCGTCGATCGAATCGGGCGGGGACTCACGCCGGGCCTCGAGCACGGTGACGAAGTGCCTGTTGTTGGAGCTATCGGTAAAGGCGCTGTCCACGATCGGGAGCGCCACTTGGAATGCGAGCGGCGATTCGTGCTTGTCAGGACCGACATCTTCGAGCTCCCGGACGCTCCAGAGCGCGTCGGCGATCGGGATGGTCAGATTGCCCGCCCGCATCGTCGATGAGCCGATGCCCGGCTCGGCCGCGAGATCGGCGGCGGTCATCCAATCGGCTGCCTTGATCGTGACGACCGGCAGCGGGATCGTGATGCCGGTCGACTTGCGGACCTGATCGACGACCGCCTGCGCGACATCCTCGAACTTCGGACGCGTCTGCGACCAGTCGGCGGGCAGCTTCTTGTACCTGCCGTCGGTCTCGAGCCGGCGCGTGACCTTGAGCACCTCCGCCTGGATCGTGCGGTGGGCCTCGGTCATGATCTCGGAGACCCGCTCGGCGCGCATGTCCCGCTCGACATTGGGACGCTCGGCCGGGAAATCGCCCTTGTACTTGTTCTTGTTGTCGGCGAGGTAACGCTTGTTGACGGCGACGGGGTCGAGGGCGATCGTGCTCTCGATGGCCGCGGCGTCCAGCGTCAGCCACTCGAGCCGGAGACGCGACGGCAGGAGGTACCCGATGCCGAACTCGCCCTCGCCGGGCCGGATGTCCTTGAATCGCTCGAGGTGCGCGGCCAGCGCGGCGTCGTCGGGTTCGGGCACCTTCCCGACTTCGATTGAGGCGGGGAAGAAGACGTAATCCACGAACGCGGAGTCGAGGAAACGACGGGCCTGGGCCGCGGTCTGGCGGTCGGAGAGACGCGCGGCGCTCTGATACGCGGCGAACATGCGGAAGACGCCGCGTGCCTTGGCGAGAGCCTTGTCGAACTGGCGCTCCGTCAGTTGCGAGGATTGCGCGACGCGGACGCGCGAAGCCTCGAGCGTGGAGGTCGCGTCCTGCAGCGCCCGCGTGTACTGCTGCTCGATGAACTGGGCGAACTGCGGGTTGGAGTTCAGGAACTGCCGCCAGTTGGGGCCGAGCTGGCGGGACATCTCGTTATTGGCCAGCGCCTCGGCCAGCTCCGGCGTCCACTCCGGCCCGTCCTGGTCCTCGCCGATGAAGCCCGCCGCGGCGGCCTCGCGGGTGAGAATGATCCAGTGCTTCTCGTCCTTGCGCTGGATGCCCATGGCCCCGGGGAGGAGCCCGCCGGTGTAGCGTTCGAGAGCCGCGAGCTCGTACGCCGCGAGCTGGTAGACATTGAAGCGGAGCTTGACGCCGTCGAGGGTCGCGACGACGCGCGACGCGGGGTCGCCGCCGATCTGCTGGATGGTGGGCTGGACCAGCCAGGCCATCATGAGCAGCGTCCCGCCGATGATCAGGATCCACTTGTTGTACTTGCGGAGGGCCTTGAGCATGGGTGCACCGATGCGCGGGCGTGCCCCCGGTGGGGCCGCGGGATAAGAGCGGTGCGGCCCGTCTGGGGACGCGTGCCGCGATCGATCAGCGGTAGAACTCGACGATCAGATTCGGGTTGATGTCGAAGGGGATCTGGTCGTAAGCCGGGAGGGCCAGGACGCGGATGGTCAGCTCCGAAGGGTTCAGCTCGAGCCACCCGGGGACCTCGTGACCGGCGAGGGATTCCATGTTCTCGCGGGCGAGCTTGTGCGACTTGGCCTTGAGCGTCACGACATCGCCGACGTCGACCGAGCAACTCGGGCGATCGGTCTTGCGGCCGTTGACGATGACGTGCCCGTGCGCGACCATCTGGCGAGCGGCCCAGATCGTGCGGGCGAGCCCGGCGCGGCGGAGGACATTGTCGAGGCGGCGCTCGAGGAGCTGCAGGAGCAGCGCGCCGGTGTTGCCGGGCTGGCGTCCCGCCTCGCCGATGTAGCGCCGGAACTGCTTCTCCTGAACGCAGTAGTGGAAGCGGACCTTCTGCTTCTCGTTCAGGCGGACGCCGTAATCGCGCAGCCGACGGCCGCGGTACCCGTGCATGCCGGGTGGCGTGCGGATGCTGTCGGAGCTGGTGTGCTTGGGGATATCCGCGATCGGGACGCCGACGCGCCGCGAGAGCTTGACCTTGGGGCCGATGTACCTCGCCATGTGAACCTGTCCTTTCCATCCGTCCCGCTCCGGGGCCGAGGCCGGGGAGGGGTGCCGATCGAGGTCGGCGATCGAGGCCGGGGTGCCGCGGCTGCGGTCCGGCCCCCCTATCGGGGATGTGATCCGGGCAACGTGAGACGAGGGGTATTACAGCGCGGCGGGGGTCCCGGGTCAAGCCCGGCGCGCCGGTAGCGGCGGAGACCTAGACTGAGCCACTGATGGCGCGACTCGTCTCACTGCCTGTGCTCCGCGATCGGACGGCCGAAGCGAGTGCGGGCGCGCCCGAAGCCAAGGAAAAGTGCGGCGTGTTCGGCGTGTGGGGCCACGAGGACGGCCCCCGCCTGACCTATCTCGGCCTGTACGCCCAGCAGCACCGCGGGCAGGAATCGGCCGGGATCGCGGTGACGAACGGGGAGCGGCTGACGGCGCACACCGGGATGGGGCTGGTCGCCGAGGTCTTCGACACGCGGACGATGCTGGGCCTCGAGGAGGCCGGCCGGCGCGGGGCAATCGGTCACAACCGGTATTCGACGGCGGGCGGGTCGCTGGCGTGCAACGCGCAGCCGCTCGTGGAACAGTACATCCGCGGGCAGGTCGGCGTCGCCCACAACGGCAACCTCGTGAACGCGGACGCCCTGCGGATTCGCTTCGAGGAGGCCGGGCACCTCTTCCACACGACGAGCGACACCGAGGTGATCGTGCACCTGCTCGCCTCGCCGATCCAGCAGCGGACGCCCGACCCGCTGGCGGCAACGCTCCGCCGGCTGCAGGGGGCGTTCAGCCTCGTGTTTCTGTTTGCGGATCGGATCGAGGCGGCCCGCGATCCGTGGGGATGGCGTCCGCTCGTGCTGGGGCGCATGCCGGGCGGCGCGCCGGTCGTCGCGAGCGAAACCGTTGCGCTCGACGTCATCGGCGCGACCCTGGAGCGCGAGGTGGAACCGGGCGAGATCGTGACGCTCTCGGACGCCGGTGTCGAGAGCCGGAGGTTCGCCGAGCCCGCGGCGCGCCCGGCCCGCTGCGTCTTCGAGCACGTCTACTTCGCCAGCCCGGCCAGCATCGTGTTCGGACAGAACGTCCAGGACGTGCGCGAACGACTGGGAGAACGGCTCGCCCAGGAAGCGCCCGTGCAGGCCGATTACGTCATGCCGATGCCGGACTCCGGCCGTTCCGCGGCCAACGGCTACGCCCGTGCGAGCGGCATCCCGTACCGCGAGGGGATCGTCCCCAATCGCTACGTCGGCCGGACGTTCATCAAGCCCAGCCAGAGCGAGCGGAACGCCGCGGTCCGGCTGAAGCTCAACGTCATCGGCGGG
>CAZMPE010000098.1:0-8212 GCA_964567955.1 uncultured Phycisphaeraceae bacterium
ACGTGGTAGCGGCAACCCACCGTCCGGTTCAGCCGCACGTCGCGCTCGATGATCGTCTCTTCCGCCGACCGCGGCCAGCCGACCAGCCCCAGCCGCGTGGAGACCTCGCCCGCGTGCATCGACGCCCCCCGCGTCAGCGTCGGCTCCTGGCAGTGCTGCATGAACGCCAAGCCAGTCGCCCTCACCGCGCCCAGCACCCGCGCCATCATCCCCGCCGACGAGACGCAGTCGCCGTCGTCCGAGAACCCGACCGCCCCCGCCTTGTGCATCAGGCCGATCTCGGCCAGCTCCTCGCCCCGGCGACCCTTCGTCGCCGCGCACACGCTGAAGACGCGGCAGGCCGCCGTCTCTGCCGCCCGCCTCGCGATCAACGACACCATTTCCGGAGAGTCGAGCGCCGGCGTCGTGTTGGGCATGCAGCAGACCGTCGTGAAACCGCCTTGCACCGCGGCCCGCGAGCCCGACTCGAGCGTCTCCTTGGCCTCTCCTCCGGGCTCCCGCAGGTGCACGTGAGGGTCGATCAGACCGGGCGTCACGAGGCAGCCGCTCGCGTCGATCACTCGGTCCGCAGGCCCCTTTGGAAGTCTGGGGGATATAGCCAGGACCCGCCCGTCCGAAATGGCGACGTCGGCGGCCTGGTCGGTCCCGGACGCGGGATCAAGCACACGACCGCCGGAGATGAGCAGGCTCGGCATGGCGGAGGATAGTCCGAGCCCGGCCCCGATCTGTCAATCTGGGGCCAAGGGCACCCGGTGAAGGAACCATTCCCGGACCAGTCCGAAAGGAATGACTCCAGGACCCTTATCTGTGCTGTTTTCCTTGTTCCGCTAGACTCGCGCTGTACATTGAAGCAGCCCGACCAGGGGTCGTCCCCCATGGTCCCGGGCAGCCCATCCTCATGGAGATTGTGATGACCAGGCGCCTTGCTCGAGCATTCGCCATCGCTGTCGTGCTGTCCGCGGCATCCGCCGCCACCGCCGACGAAGCACAGATTCAGCCGCTGCCCGCCGAGGCGATCCAGCTGACACAAATGTACCCCGGCGTCCAGGTCTACCAGGAGCAAGGCAAGGTCCGCGTCATCTACGGCAAACCAATGACCTGGGGAGCCACCGCGGACGACGCGGCGGCCCAGTGGCTGACCCTGCACTCGGGCGCGTTCGGCGTCGGCCCGGTCACGCTGAACCAGAAGTGGTCCACGACGATCCAGGACGGCCGCTTCACCTCCTACGCCTACCAGCAGTCGATCGACGGCATGCCCGTCGAGTTCGGCAACGCGCGCGTGCTCGTGCTCAACGGCGCCGTGCCGCGCGTCGTCTACGCCGCGGGAACCTTGGCCAAGCGCCCCGAAGGCGGCTTCGGCGACGCAGGCGTCACGGGCGCCCAGGCGCTGGCGAGCGTTCGCGCCGTCCGCGCATACGCCGATCTGACCCAGTGGTCCAATCCTCAACTGATCGTCTATCAGGGCGAGGGCGACTGGAGCGCGCCGGTTATGGCGTGGAAGTTCACCGGCGAGCACCCGGACGTGAACCGGGCCCGCCGCCTCACATTCTTCATCGACGCCGCCAACGGTAACGCGCTCTTCATCCGCAACGAGGTCATCCACACCGATGTCATCGGCAACGTGTCCGGCATCGGCACGCCCGGCGTCCTCCCGGACATCGCGACCAACCCGCCCGTCTCCATGCCGATGCCCGAGATCCGCATGACGATCACGGGCGGCAACAACGCCTTCAGCAATGTCAACGGCGGATTCACGATCCCGCACCCCGGAACCACGCCCGTCACGGTCACGTCCAATCTCAGCAGCGGCCGCTGGGTCAACGTGAACCCGAATGGGATCGCCGAACTC
This sequence comes from uncultured Phycisphaeraceae bacterium, assembly GCA_964567955.1. GTDB lineage: Bacteria > Planctomycetota > Phycisphaerae > Phycisphaerales > UBA1924 > CAZMPE01. The sequence goes on from CAZMPE010000098.1 coordinate 1,850, forward strand.
ACCGTCGCCGGGCTGGCGACCCCCGGCACGCCGGCCTCTTTCGAGTTCAACACCATCCCCGGCGGCGCCAACAGCCAGACGACCGCGCAGGTCAACGCCTTCATCGGCACGACCCTGATCCACAACTACTACAAGGATCGCGCCCCGGGCTTCACCGGGATCGACGTTGTACTGCCCGCCAACACCGGTGTCGCGGGCACCTGCAACGCCTTCTTCAACGGCTCATCCATCAACTTCTACAACACCGGCGGCGGCTGCAACAACACCGCGTACAGCACGGTCGTGGCGCACGAGTACGGGCACTTTGTCGTCGCGCAACTCGGGCTTGCGCAGGGCGCCTTCGGCGAGGGCTTCAGCGACGTCAGCGCCATCATGCTCTACGACGTCGGAATCGTCGGCCAGAACTTCTTCACCAACGGCGGCCACATCCGCAACCCGGCCGCCGCCAATCAGCAGTACCCATGCTCGAGCGGCGCGATCCACACGTGCGGCCAGATCGTCGGGGGCATCTGGTGGGAGACGCTGGTGAACTTCAAGGGCGTCTACGGCTCGGCGACCGGTCTGGACAAGACCCGGTCGCTCCAGGTCGCCTGGTCCCAGATCACGACCGGGGGCTCGGGGCTCAACTCGGCTCACCCGGCGACGGCGATCGAGGTCCTGACCGTCGACGACAACGACGGCAACCTCGCCAACGGCACGCCGCACTATCCGCAGATCTGCAACGCCTTCAGCCAGCACAACATCCAGTGCCCGGCCGTTTCGCTCATCGGGTTCCAGTACCCCAACGGCCAGCCCACACTGGTGACCCCGAACCAGCCGACGATCATCCGCGTCGACGTCGTCCCCGTCTCGGGAACGCCCGTTCAGAACTCCGGCAAGATCAGCTACCGCATCAACAACGGTTCCTATACCACCGTCAGCATGAACCAGATCGCCGCCAATCAGTACGAAGGCACGCTCCCCGCGGCGGCCTGCCAGAGCAAAATCGATTACTACTTCACGGCGAGCAGCGTCGAAGGCGGCCCGGTCAACGACCCCGCCAACGCCCCGACGTCATCGTTCTCCACGACGAGCGCCACCGGCACGGTCGTCGTCTTCACGGACTCCTTCGAGACCGACCTCGGCTGGTCGGGCGTCGGGCCCGGCGACAACGCCACGACCGGTCGCTGGAACCGCATGCCGCCTCAGGCGACCTTCAACGGGACCGCCCCCGTCCAGGCGGGCGCGGACCACACCCCGGCGCCGGGCGTCAACTGCTGGGTCACCGACGGCAACGCCGGCGCCAGCGTCGGCGCCTTCGACGTCGACAACGGTTTCACAACGCTCACGTCCCCCGTGCTCGACCTCTCGGCCCACGCGGCGGCGAAGATCAGCTACTGGCGCTGGTACTCCAACGGCACCAACGGCACGCAAGACGACACTTTCCGTATCAGCGTCTCCAACAACAACGGCTCCACCTGGGTCCCGGTGGAGACCCTCGGCCCGTCCGGTCCTGAGGCGACCGCCGGCTGGCGTTTCGCGTCGTGGCGCGTCTCCGACTACGTCACGCCGACCGCTCAGGTCCGCGTCCGTTTCATCGCCGAGGATATCGGCGGCGGCTCGCTCGTCGAGGCGTCCGTCGACGACTTCGAAGTCTCGTCCTTCACCTGCGCCGTGGCGTGCTACGCCGACTGCAACGGCGACGCCATCCTCAACCTCGCCGACTTCGGCTGCTTCCAGACCAACTTCGCCACCGGCAACATGTACGCCGACTGCAACGGCGACACGATCCTCAATCTCGCCGACTTCGGTTGCTTCCAGACCAAGTTCGCCGTCGGCTGCCCGTAACCGCCGACCATCCGGTTGATGCATTCAGGCCCCGGGGTAGTCTCCCCGGGGCCTTTTCGTGCGCCGACGCATCGCCGATGGCGGGGCCCTCATCCACGGGCTATCCTCAGGCGACCGGGGTATAGCGCAGCTTGGTTAGCGCGTCTGACTGGGGGTCAGAAGGTCGGCGGTTCGAATCCGCCTACCCCGATTGCCGCGATGCGGTCGAAAATCATTGCTTTGCGCCGACCGCGCGCCGGTCACATCGTGCCCGCGCCGATCTTCCGATAGTAATACGTCGTCCCGCACAACCCCCCATGCGGGTACAACGCGTACCCGGGGATCTCGCCCACACGCACCCAGCCCAGCCGCTCGTACAACCGCGCGGCGTCCCCGCCGGTCACGGCGTCAAGCACCAGGAGCGTCTTCCCGCACTCCCGCGCCGCCGCCTCCGCACCCCGCATCAGCGCCGCCCCCAGCCCGCGACGCCGCGCCCGCCGATGCACCAGCATCTTGGCCAGGTCCGCCCTGTGCGGCTGGTTCTCGGGCTGCGTCAGCACCAGTTGTACGGTGCCGCACACACCCCGCGCATCCTCGGCGACCAGCAGCGCCCGCTCGCCAGCCGCCACGCCCTCCGCCACGTGCCGCCAAAATGTCGCCGCTCGCTCACGCGTCAGCGGGTGCATGAAGCTCACCGAGGCGCCGCCTTCCACGCAATCGATCAACAGATCCGACAGCGCCTCGACCATCGCCTCATCGAGTGCATCCACTCGGCGCACCGACCACTCAGTCGTCGTCATCGTTCCCCCGTAACCGGTCAACCCCCTCCTAGCGCCGCCACGAGTTCGCCCGCGATCTTCCCGTTTGTGCACAGCCCCCGCGGCTCCCAGATCGTCGCCTTCCCATTCCAGTCCGTGCACGTCCCGCCCGCCTCCTCGATGATCGGCTGCATCGGCGCGATGTCCCACGGGTGCAGCACCGGCTCCACCACCGCGTCCACCCGCCCCGTCGCCAGCAGCACGAACGCGTAGCAGTCGCTCCACCCGCGCGTCTGCCCCGCCCGCGACCGCACCGCCTCCCACGCCGCCAACACCCCCGCCCGCCGAAAGTATTCCGCCGAGGTCGTCGCCACCATCGCGTCCTTCAGCGCACCCACCCCCGACACCCGCGCCCGCCGCGGCTCCGATCCCCGGTCCACGTGCCACGCTCCGCCGCCCGCCCCCGCGTACACCATCTCGTCGAGCGCCGGCATGAAGATCACGCCCGCCACCGACCGGCCCTCGCGCTCAACCGCCACCAGCGTCCCGTACAGCGGCACCCCCCGCACAAAGCTCGTCGTCCCGTCAATCGGATCGAGCAGCCAGCGGTACTCGCTCGTCCCCGGCGTCTCCCCGTATTCCTCGCCGATCACGCCGTCGCAGGGAAAGGCTTCCCCGATCCGCTTCCGCATCAGACGCTCGCACGCCCGGTCCGCCTCCGTCACCTCCGAGCCGTCCGCCTTCCGCGACACCTCGACGCCCCGCCGGAACAACTCCAGCGTCTGCAGCCCGCCCTCGCGTGCGATCCGCACTGCCGCGCCCAGTCGATCGGCGTGCCCCGTGGTCATGCGGCCAGTCTACGGGCCCAGCCGCGTCATCCGCACGTTCGCCCCGCCTACGCTCGCTCCCCGGCGAGGATTGCCTAGACTTACCACCCTGAACCGGCCGGACGGAGCGGGGAAACCCGCCGATCCGTGGAGAGCGACATTCATGCCCGATACAGCGACGACTGAGCCGACCAACCTCGTGACCGTCTCCGACGCCGGCCCGAGCCGCAAGAAGCTCTCGATCACGATCCCCGCGGGGACCGTCTCCGAGAAGCTCCGCGAATCCCTCGACACCCTCGCCGTCGAGGCCGAGCTGCCCGGCTTCCGTCGCGGCAAGGTCCCCCGCACGCTCCTCGAGCGCAAGTTCGGCCCCGGCGTCCGCGCCGAAGCCAAGCAGCAGCTCATCGCCCAGGCCTACGCCAAGGCGATCGAAGACCAGAAGCTCAAGGTCCTCGGCGACCCCACCAGCGAGACCATCGACAAGGTCGAGGTCACCGAGGGCAAGCCCCTCGTCGTCGAGCTCGAAGTCGAGGTCATGCCCGAGTTCGACATGCCGTCGCTCGAGGGCATCGAGGTCCGCAAGCCCATGATCGAGGTGACCGACGAGATGGTCTCCGACGAGATCCGCAAGGTCACGATCAACGAGGGCCAGCTCCAGCCGCAGGAGAAGCCCGGCCCCGGCGACTACCTCACCGGCCACGGCGTCATGAAGGGCGAGGACGGCACCGTCTTCCACGACATCCAGGGGGCCGTCGTCCAGATCCCGCCCGCCGACAAGGACGGCAAGGGAATGATCCTCGGCATCCTCGTCGAGGACTTCACCAGGCAGTTCGGCAAGCCCGCCCCGGGCCAGACCGCCACCATCAAGGCCGTCGGACCCGACAACCACGAGATCGACAAGGTCCGAGGCGCCAAGCTCGTCATCACCTTCGAGGTCGAACGCGCCGACCGCATCATCCCCGCCGACCTCAAGGACATCCTCGCCCGATTCGGCATGGAGAGCGAGGACCAGCTCCGCGAGGCCGTCCGCAGCCGCATCACCCAGCGCGTCGCCATCGAGCAGCACTCGGCCATGCGCCAGCAGATCGCCCGCCACCTCCTCGACAACGTCACCATCACCCTCCCCGAGCGCCTCACCGCCCAGCAGTCCGTCCGCACCCTCGAGCGCCAGCGCCTCGAGCTCATGTACCGCGGCGTCGAGCCCCAGCTCATCGAGGAGCGCATGGCCGAGCTCCGCTCCGCCTCCGGCGAGATGGCCGTCAACGAGCTCAAGATGTTCTTCATCCTCAACCGCGCCGGCGACGACCTCAAGGTCCGCGTCGAGGAGTCCGAGATCAACGGACGCATCGCCCAGCTCGCCGCGGAGCGCGGCACGCGCCCCGAGGCCCTGCGTCAGGAGCTGATCGACCGCAACCAGATCGGCACGCTCTTCCAGCAGGTGCGCGAGCACAAGACCTTCGACGCGATCATCGCCAAGGCGAAGGTCACCGAGGTCTCGGTCGACGAATACAACAAGTCGCAGGGGAAGGACGCCAAGCCGTCCAAGCCGAAGGCGAAGGCCGAAGCCAAGTCCGACGACGAGGACAAGCCCGCCAAGCCGAAGCCGAAGTCCAAGAAGAGCTGAGCGGATCCGTCACGCCCGGCCGGGCGTGTCGTCCTCCGACGCGAGCGTGCAGTCGATCAGCCCGCACTCCGGGCAGGCGACGCCGTGCTCGCCCCGCGCCTGGCCCGCCAGGCTCGCCCCGCACCCGAGGCAGATCGAGTGGCTCAGCTTCGACGTCATCCCGTTGACGACCAGCGCGATCGCCGCCACCGCCATGCCCACCGCCGGCCACACCGGGATCGACGCGATCGATACGAGCCCGATCACGCCGATCGCCACGGCGACCAGCACCGCGAACACACGAAGCCGAAGACGATGCATCCAGGTCATCGAGCCGTCGCTCCATTGCCCCCGGTCAGGGGAAGCATGATTGATGCCCGCTGTCCGCCCCGAGTCCAGCGACAAAGCCGCCCCGCCCTCAAAATCACTACAGCGGCCGGTACAGGTCGATCACCCTCTTGATCCCCGCCGGGTCCGGAAGGTCGGACATCTCGATCTCCAGCCCCTCCTGACCGGAACTCGACAGCCCGATCTTCCCCACCCGCCAGATCCGCTCCGCGAACGTCTGCGTCACCTGAACGTTCCGGATGTCGTCGTGCAGCACCTCGGTCGTCGACTTGCTCAGCAGGCCCCGCCGGGCGATCGACCGCTTGTTCGTGATCTCCAGCGATTCATCGATGCACCCGAGCTTCTGGATCGCCAGGCTCACCAGCGCCACCGCCAGCACCGCCACGCCCGACCAAAGCCCCACGGCGTTCGACTTCATCATCCCGAAATACACGACCCCCGTCCCCGCCGCCGCCATCGCCAGAACGTGCAGAAACACCGTCATCGGCCGCCCCCGTACCAGCGCCGGGTGCACCAGCATGACCCGCGTCTCGGGCCCATCGTCCGGCGGATACCCCGCCGCGACCGCCCGGTCCTTCTTGGCCTCCGGCCTCCCCGCGTCGGTCGCCACCCGCGCACCGGGCACGCTGTTCACGTCCCCGCACGCCGGGCACTCGATCTTCCGGCCCGCCAGGTCGTCGGGCACCTCCAGACGCTTCTCGCACTTGTCGCAGGTCACGACGATCATGCCCCCAGCCTATCCGCCGCGCCCGCCCCTCGCCCGGGCCGTACCCTCCACGCGTGCGAGTCGTCCTCGTCAACTGGGCCGATCTCACCGCCGGCGCCGCCAGGGGCGGCGGCATCAACGGTTACTGCCAGGCCCTGGCCCTCGCTCTCGCCGCCCGCGGCCATGAGGTCCACGCCCTTCGTTCCGGCACCACCTTCATCGCCGCCCCCGATTCCCGCGAGATCGACGCCTGCCGCATGGTCCGCCACCCGGACTGGCGCGCCATCCGCATCCACGAGGTCATCAACTCCCCGG
>CAZMPE010000099.1:0-8190 GCA_964567955.1 uncultured Phycisphaeraceae bacterium
CGGCGCCGCCCGTCTGCGTCTTGTGCCGGTGGTGGCCGTCGGCCCGGACGGTGATCGTCTCCTTGTACGCCGTCTTGGGCTTGCTGGTGATCAGCTCGATGTTGAACGCGGCCTTGAGCTTCTCGAGCACGATCCGCAGATGCAGCTCGCCCAGCCCGCGCAGCACCGTCTGCTTGGTCGCCGCGATGCGGTCCACGAACAGGCAGGGATCCTCCTCCATCAGTTTGTGATAGGCGGTGGAGAACTTGGCCTCGTCCGCATGGTTCTTCAGCTCCACCGCGAGGCCGAACATCGGCTTGGGCAGCGCCAGCGGTGTGAGGTGCACGCTGTCGTGCTCGTGGCTGTCGTGCAGCACGCCGTTGAAGTGGACTTCCTCGATCTTGCTCACGGCGCCCAGGTCGCCCGGCCCGATCTCCGGAACCTCCACGTGCTCCTTGCCCTGCAGCTTGAAGACGTGCACGATGCGCAGCGGCTTCTTGCTGTCATTGATCAGCAGCTCCGACTTGGCCCGCACGACGCCCGAGTGCACGCGGAAGAAAGCCAGCTTCCCGACGAAGGGATCGGTCGTCACCTTGAAGACGTGTGCGATCACCTTGCCCGCCGGGTCCGGCTGCGGGTTGAAGTCCTGCTCCTCGCCGGGCTCACCCGACGGCGCCGTCGGCCGGTACTGAAAGACCGACGGGTTCACCTCGGTCGGCGCGGGGCAGAGGTCGGCGAGCACGTGCATCAGGTCCTCGATGCCGACACCCGTCTTGGCGGAGCAGAAGCAGATCGGCACCAGGTGCCCCTGATCGAGACACTTCTCGAACGCCTCGTGCAGCTCGTTCGCGTCGAAGGCCTCGCCCTTCTCGAGGTACGTCTCCATCAGGCGTTCCTCGACCTCCACGATCTGCTCGATGATCGCCTTGTGCGCCTCCTTCACCGACGAGAAATCCGTCTCGTTCCCTTCCTCGTCCGTCCCGTCGTGGTCGAAGACGTTGATGACCTTCTTGCCGTCGTCCGCGGGAAGGTTGATCGGCAGGCAGATCGCCCCGAAGACGCTCCGCAGCTGCGCCACCAGCCCGGGGAGGTTCGCTTCCGACATGTCCGACTTGTTGATGATGATCAGGCGCGGGATTCTGCGGTCCGCGGCGATCGTCATCAGCCGGCGCGTGGTGCTCTCGATCCCCTTCTGGGCGTCCACGACGACCGCGACCGTCTCCACGGCCGGCATCGCCGCCACCGCGTGCCCGAGGAAGTCGCTCAACCCGGGCGTATCGATCAGGTTCACCGTCCGCCCGTGCAGCGTGAAGTGCATGATCGAGGACGTGAGCGAGTGCTTGTGGTGCTTCTCCTCCTCCGTCCAGTCGCTGACCGTGTCGCCCTTGTCCACGCTGCCCATCTTCTTGGTGGCGCCGCTCGCGAACAGCAGCCGCTCCGCAAGCGTCGTCTTGCCGCAGCCCCCGTGCCCGACGAGCGCGATGTTGCGGATGTCCGCCGGATTGATCTCACCCATAGTCTGCACCTCCCAGCCATACGAAGGACACCGGCCCCCGGCCAGAGTGTACGGGCCGAACACGCCCGCGGGAACCCCGGTCTACACAGGCTCCCGGCGTCGCATCGGCTGCCGACGCCCGTAGGTCAAGGTGCGCCAGGCCCACTCCGCCGGGCCGAAGCGGAACCGCGCCAGCCACCACGGGCTCCACGCCAGCTGGACGATCCACACGCCCGCGACAACGCCCATTGTTTCCCATCGTTCCATCGTGGCGAACAGCCCGAACCCCCAGCCGAAGTAGATCGTCGTGCAGATCACCGACTGCATCAGGTAGTTGGTGAACGCCATCCGTCCAACCGCCGCCAGGCGCGACATCAGCCACGAGAGCGTTCCCGATTTCCAGACGAGCATCACAACGGCGACGTGCCCGAGCGCCACCCCGAGGCTCCCGAAGTAGTTGAAGTGTGCACCGATCTTGAACGAGTGCACCGGTTCGAGCCCGTTCATCGCCAGGTCGTACGCGCTGACGGCCACCAGCGGCAGGCCGATCGCGTACGAAACGACCCCCAGGCGCACGTAGAAACCCCTGGACCGCTCCGCGGAGAAGACACCCAGCTTCATCAGCGCCATTCCGAGCAGCATCGATCCCAGGGCACGCCACAGCCCCCAGATCAGCATGTAGAACGTCTGAAACTGCAGGGCCAGCTCCGCGTTGAACGCCAGCACATCGCCGTAGCTGCCCCGCATGTCGGCGATCTGCTTCTCCACGGTCTCGGCGGCGGGATTGAACTCGGCGTTCATCTCTTCCCATTGCTCGAGCATGTCCTTCTGGGACGCCGACGGCTCTTCGCCCGCGTCCATGAGGGCACGCGCCTCGATCGCCTCACCCCTCAAGTAGCCGAGGCCGAACCCCATCAGGGTGCTCAGCGCGGGCGTCATCATGAGCACCAGCGAGCCGATCAGGATGAGCCTTCGCGCCGGAAGCCGGCGCAGGGGGTAGAGCGCGAACCCGCAGATCGCGTACAGCGTCAGGATGTCCCCGAACCAGATCAGGTACGCGTGCAGCAACCCGATGAGCAGGAGCCACCCGCACCGACGGTAGTACACGCCCGCGAAACGGCTCCCGGCCCCGGCCCGCGACGACATCAGCGCCAGCCCGGCCCCGAAGAGCATCGAGAAGATCGTCATCATCTTCATGTCGAAGAAGACGTGCTGCACCACCCACGCCCCGGCGTTCGCGCCCCGGAACTCGCCCGCATACCTGTTCACCGTCTCGCCCCTCGGGTTCATGTACGCCGCGAGCGGGAGCGAGAACGCCGTGATGTTCATCACCAGGATGCCCAGCAGCGCGAACCCGCGCAGCGCATCGACGGACCCGGCACGTTCCGATTCCCCGACTGGGTTTGTTACCGTCGACACGGGTTGGCCTCCGGATCGATATCCTACATCAACCATCACCCGTGGAAGCCCCGGTGTCCTCCGACTCAAGAAGATCCGCCCGCATGGCCCGTCGGGTCGCCGGCGCGCTCGGCGTCACCCTCGCCGTCGTCATCGCGATGAGCGTGCGGTACAGCGTCTCGAGGTGCGACTCGGGCAAAGGCCTCGAGATCGGCGTGGGCCGAGCCGCCGTCGTCGTCCGCCGGTGGGACCCGGCGCAGGTCCAGTTCTTCGTCGATCCCGGCGGGTGGCACATGCACCATTTCGATGGCGCCCCCGTCTGGTGGTTCGGCCGGAGCGATGACGGCACCTTCCGCGACACCTTCGTGCCGCTCTGGATCGGCGTTATCCCGCTCTTGCTCATCAGCGCCGTCACCCTCCGACGCCGCCCCGCCGGCGCGTGACGGGCCCGCAGCGCCCCGCGGCGTACTCTTGATCCATGGTCGTCACACGCTTCGCACCCTCCCCCACCGGTCACCTGCACATCGGCGGCGCCCGCACCGCCCTCTTCTGCTGGGCCTACGCCAGAAAGCACGGCGGCCGATTCATGATCCGCATCGAGGACACCGACCAGGCCCGCTCCTCCGACGAGTCCGCCCGCGGCATCCTCGAGGACCTCGCCTGGCTGGGGATCGAGTGGGATGACGGCCCGACGCTGACCCTGCCCGACGGTCGCACGATCGGCGCGGGTTCCCGCCCCGTCGGCCCGTACTTTCAGGCTCGGCGCGTCGACCTGTACAACAAGTACGTCGACCGGCTCGTCGAGCAGGGCAGGGCCTACCCCGCGTTCGAGACGACCGAGGAACTCGAGGCCAAGCGCAAGGCCGCGACCGGCGCGAAACAGACGTACCGCTACGACCGCGCGGCTCTTGCCATCCCGCTCCCCGAGCGCCTGGCGCGCATCAAGGCGGGCGAGCGTCACGTCATCCGCTTTCACGTCCCCGACGAGCCGGTCACCGTTCACGACGTCGTGCTCGGCGACGTCAGCTACGGGGCTGGCGAAGTCGATGATTTCGTCATCCGCAAGGCCGACGGATTCCCGACGTACCACTTCGCCGTCGTCGTCGATGACGAGACGATGGGCGTCACGCACGTGCTGCGCGCCCAGGAGCACCTGAACAACACCCCCCGGCACGTCGCCCTTCAGAAGGCCCTCGGCTTCCGCACGCCCGTCTACGCGCACATGCCGCTCATCTTCAACATGGACGGCAGCAAGATGTCGAAGCGCGACAAGGCCAAGGCCGCACGCGCCGCCGCCAGGGCCGCACTCCAGAAGGACGCCACGCTCGCGGCCGGCCTCGGCGCGGACCTCGGGCTCGACGACGCGCTGGTCAAGGGGTTCATCGCGGGCGACAACGACTCGCTCGAGGTGGCCGGCGCGATCGCCGCCCGATTCCAGACGCCGCTGCCGGAGATCGACGTCAACGATTTCCGCGAAGCCGGGTACCTCCCCGAGGCGATCACGAACTTCGTCGCCCTCCTCGGCTGGTCGCCCGGCGGCGATCTCGAGAAGTTCGACACGGGGTACCTCGCCGCGAACTTCGACACCGACCGCATCGGCCGGACGAACGCGCGGTTCGACCGGGTGAAGCTGCTGTCGTTCAACGGCGACTACATCAAGGCCCTCCCCGACGCCGAGTTCGTCCGCCGCTGGCGCCAGTGGCTCGCGGCGTACGCGCCCGATGTCGCCGCGGGAATGGACGAACGCCGCGCTCTCCTGCTCGCGCCCGCGCTCAAGCCGCGTGCACGGACATTCGCCGAGGCGGTCAAGGCCGCCGCGTTCGCGATCGTCGCCGATGACGCCTTCGCCTTCGACCCCAAGGCTGTGGACAAGGTCCTCAAGAAGGGCGAGCCGGCGGGCGCCGCGATCCTGCGCGACCTGCGCGAAGCCCTGGCCGGGCTCGGCTCGTTCGACGCCGCGCCGGTGCACACGGCGCTCGAATCGTTCGCCTCGTCGCGCGGCCTGGACATGGGCAAGGTGGCCCAGCCGTTGCGGGTGGCCCTGACCGGCTCGGGGGTGAGCCCGCCGATCGAGGCCACGCTGGCCGTGCTCGGCAAGGAGAGCGCCCTGCGCCGGATCGATCGGTGCCTCCGGGAGACCTGAGCGGCACGGAAGGCGCCCCCGGGCGGCCCGCCTGCCATCCGAGGCATGCCCGCGTGGGCCGCGCTATAATCCGGCTGATCTCTGTTACCGGCCCGGCCACAGTCGGCCGTGCCATCGGATCGCCGACGCTTCCTCTTGCCCGAGTTCAAGCACCGGTTACACATCCACACGGGCAAAAGGTAGAAGCGTCATGAAGCTGTACGTAGGCAATCTGTCTTTCAATACCACGGAGGCTCAGCTCCGCGATCTGTTCGCGGCGCACGGCGAGGTCGCGTCCGCGGCCATCGTCATGGACCGTGACACCGGCCGGCCCCGCGGGTTCGGCTTCGTCGAGTTCAACAACGACGAGCACGCCCGCGCGGCGATGGCCGCCCTCAGCGGCAAGAACGTCGACGGCCGTGATCTGACCGTGAACGAGGCCAAGCCCCGCGAAGGCGGCGGCGGCGGCGGTCGCGGCGGTCGCGGCGGCGGCGGCGGCGGCGGTGGTCGCGGCGGCTGGTAATCCACGCCGACGGATGATTCACAGGAGCCGGGGCGGCAGCGCCCCGGCTTTTTCTTGCGCAACTCGCCGCTCGATGAGCTTGTGCAGCGTGAGACCCCCTGCGGGAATCTCTGTTTGCTCACGCCTTGACGGCACAGGCACCCGCGCCGATACCATCGCTTTGTGAGCGTCCCGACCCCTACCGAACCGAATGCGGACCTTCCCGCTCGGCGATCGGCGCATCGGTCGGGCTCCGACGCCGTGCGGGCCGCCCGCCAGAACCGGACCCAGCTCTTCCTCATCGCCGGCACGATCGGTCTCGCCGCGGGCCTCCTCGCCGTCCTGTTCTCCTGGTCGCTCTACTTCGCGGAGGACATGCGGCGTGCTTCGTTCGCCCGCCTGCGCGGCACGACTCTGGGCTGGGCCGTCATGCCCCTCGTCGGCGCCGCCGTCGGGTGCGTCATCGGCTACGTCGTGCAGCGCTGGTCGCCGGAGTCCCGCGGCAGCGGCATCCCCCACCTTCAGGGCGTGCTGCTGCGCCTGCGACGGATGGACTGGCGCTCGCTGATCCCGATCAAGTTCATCACGGGCGTCCTCGGCCTCGGCGTCGGCCTCTCGCTCGGGCGCGAGGGGCCGACCGTCCAACTCGGCGGCGCCGCGGCGCAGGCCATAGGCCGACTGCTCCGCGCCCCGCCACGGGTCCTTCCCCAACTCATCGCCTGCGGCGCCGGCGCCGGCCTCTCCGCCGCGTTCAACGCACCGCTCGCCGGGTTCGTCTTCGTCATCGAAGAGCTCCGCCGGGAAATGTCCGCGATCACCTACGGCGCGGCTCTCGTCGCCGCGGTCTGCGCCAACGTCGTCGCCCGCACACTCACGGGTGAGATGCCCTCGTTCCATGTGGAGGAGACTGCCCCGGCGCCGCTCGCGGCGCTCCCGGCGGTGATCCTGCTTGGCGCTCTCGCCGGCGTCGGCGGCGTCGTCTTCAACCGCCTGCTGATCGGCGGCCAGCGGGTCGCGCGTCGGGCCGGCACCCGGATCCCGGTATGGACGCTCCCGGGGATCGCGGGCCTCATCGCGGGCATCGTCGGCTGGTGGCTGCCCGATGCGCTCGGCGGCGGGCACGACGTCGCCGACCGCCTTCTCAGCGGCGAGTTTTTCGCGACGGCGTGGACCGCGGTCCTGGTCCTGCTCGTGGCCAAGCTCGCGCTGACGATCATGTCGTACGGATCGGGCGCTCCGGGCGGCATCTTCGCGCCGATGCTCGTGCTCGGCGCCTTCCTCGGCCTGCTGGCCGCGCGGCTCGCCGCCGTCGTCGCCCCCGCCCTGGGCGTCGCCGAGACGACGTTTGCCGTGCTCGGGATGGCGGCGATGTTCGCCGGTTCCGTTCGAGCACCGCTCACCGGCATCGTCCTGATCCTCGAGATGACCGGCGATCAGAGGCACCTCTTCGCGCTGTGCGTCGCGTGCCTCTCCGCCTACCTCGTCGCCGAACGGCTCCACAGCCGGCCCATCTACGAGGCGCTCCTCGCCGAGGACCTGCAGACCGCCACGCCCGGCGCGGACGAGGAGCGCGAGCCCACCCACGTCGTCATGTCCGTGCAGACCGGCTCGCCCCTGGACGGCCTGGCCCTGCGCGACGCCCCGTGGCCGCAGGGCACGCTGGTCGTCGGCATCGAGCGGGCCGGCGAGGAGATCGTCCCCACCGGGGCCTCGCGCCTGCGCGCCGGGGATCACATCACGGTGCTCGTCCCGCACGACTCACACCGCGCCGCCCTCAAGATCGTCGATCTCTGCCGCGTGCCCTAGCGACCGGGCCTTCCCGCGGCAATACAGTTCCGGCCCCTCCCCCGCGTTCCGAGGAACATCGCTGTGTCCGACACCGAGCGCCCGCCCAACTTCATCGAGCAGATCATCGAGGCCGACAACGCCTCCGGGAAATGGGGAGGGCGCGTGCACACGCGATTCCCGCCCGAGCCCAACGGCTACCTGCACATCGGGCACGCCAAGTCGATCTGCCTGAACCACGGGCTGGCCAAGCGCTACGGCGGCAAGTTCAACCTGCGCTTCGACGACACGAACCCCTGCAAGGAAGAGCAGGAGTACGTGGACGCCATCAAGGCCGACGTCCTCTGGCTCGGGGCCGACTACGACGGACCGAACGGGGGCGGGCTGTTCTTCGCCTCGGGTTACTTCGAGCAGATGTACGCGTACGCCCTCGAGTTGATCAGGAAGGGCAAGGCCTACGTCTGCGACCTGTCGGCCGATGACGTCAGCGCCCGGCGCGGCAAGCCGGGCGTCCCCGCGACCAGCCCCTTCCGCGATCGACCGGCCGACGAGAGCCTCACGCTCATCCGCGAGATGCGCGAGGGCAAGCACCCCGACGGGGCCAAGTCGGTCCGCGCCCGCATCGACCTGGCGTCGCCGAACTTCAACCTGCGCGACCCGGTCATCTACCGCATCCTGCACGAGGAGCACCACAACACCGGCGCGGCCTGGTGCATCTACCCGATGTACGACTGGGCCCACGGGTTCGAGGATTCGCTCGAGGGGGTCACGCACTCCATCTGCACGCTGGAGTTCGAGGACCACCGGCCGCTCTACGACTGGTTCATCGACGCGGTCAACGAGGGACGGACGGCGGACGGGTCGGGGCCGTGGGGGAAACGGATCCACCACGCGCAGCAGATCGAGTTC
>CAZMPE010000100.1:0-8121 GCA_964567955.1 uncultured Phycisphaeraceae bacterium
CGTCAAAGGAACGCGGAACGGACTCTAGCCCGGCTAGACTCTGTGCAACCTTCTACACGATTGGAGCATTCATGCGCAGCGCAGAGCGGTTCCTGGTCGTTGGCGGCGTTGTCCTGGCCCTGGTCGTCGCCCTGGGCGCGCACGTGCCCGGGAGGGGCGTCGCCTCGGCGCAGCTCGTCGGCGAGTCCGCCGGCAAGATGGCGACGGTGGACATGTTCACGGTGACAGAGAAGCTGATGAAACGCCCGGCGCTCGAGTCGGAGCGCCAGGCGGTGGTGGACCGCTGGAACGGCCTCATGAACGATCTGCAGAAGGAGATGATCTCGCTGCAGCAGGAACTCCAGATCCTCCCGCCGTCGGACCCGAAGGCGCGCACGACGATGGGGATGATGCAGGAGAAGCAGCAGATGTATCAGAACGCGTCCCAGCAGGGATCGACGGAGATCGACCAGATCGGGGCCCGTCACCTGACCGCGTGCTTCCAGGAGGCGAAGGCGGCGGCCTACGCCGTCGCGGAGAAGGGCGGGTACTCGCACATCATGTCGACGCGGTCCTTCGATGCCAAGCTGGAACAGACCGCCGTCAGCGCGGTCCTGCAGGAGATGCTGGCACGCCCGCTGATCAAGGGCGACCCGGCGAGCGACATCACGACGGCCGTCATCGCCGAACTCAAGCTGGAGTAGCCTGAGCGGCGCGGCGAGCGGAGGCTTCGGCGGCCGCCGCGGCGATCGCACGATCGAGTTCCTCGGCCAGAGTCTCACGGACTTGCGCCATGGACGGGCAGCCGTCGCCGAGTTCGCGCCTCAGGCTGGTCACCGACCGGCCGGCGAGTCCGCACGGCACGATCAGGTCAAAGTGCGACAGGTCGGTCTCGACGTTGAGCGCCAGGCCGTGCATGGAGACCCACTTGCGGACGCGCACGCCCATGGCGGCGATCTTTGAGGCGGCCGCCTTAGGTTCATTGGCGACCCAGACGCCCGTGGCGGTCGCGTCGCGCGAGCCCGTCACTCCGAACCGGGCGCAGACGGCGATGACCACCGCCTCGAGCATCCGCATGTAGGCATGCAGCCCGAGATTCAGGAGGCTCAGGTCGAGGATCGGGTAAGCGACGAGCTGGCCCGGACCGTGGTAGGTGATGTCCCCGCCGCGGTCGGTCTCGGCGACTTCCACGCCGCGCCGGGCGAGTTCCTCCGGCGTCGCGATCAGGTGGTTCGCGGCGCCCGCGCGGCGGCTGACCGTGATGACGGGCGGGTGCTCGAGGAGAAGGACGCGCCCGACCTCCGGGGCTCCGGTTTCGCGTGCAGCGAGCACCTCCTCCACGTGCAGGCACTGGAGGCGGTAGCCCTCGGCGTAGGGCAGGACCCCGGCGTGAATGACGCGCAGGCGGCTCACGCGGGATCGTAGGGGCCGGGGATCGGCGGGCGCAGGGCCGACGCTACCATTGGCCCATGCCAACGATTCACCCCACCGCCATCATCGGGCGGGAGTGCGAACTCGCGGAAGATGTGGAAGTCGGCCCCTTTTGCGTTCTGAACGGGCGGGTGCGGCTCGGCGCGGGCGTGCGGCTGATCGGCAATGTGTACCTGGACGGGGTGGTGACCATCGGCGAACGGACGCAGGTGTATCCGTTCGCGTGCATCGGGTTCCCGGGGCAGGACGTCAAGTTCAAGCGCGGCGACAAGACCGCGGGCGTCGTCATCGGCGCCGACGGGATTCTGCGCGAGCATGCGACGGTGCACGCGGCGACGAACGATCACACGCCGACCTCGATCGGTGACCGCGTCTTCATGATGGCCTGCTCGCACGTCGGGCACGACGGAAGGATCGGGACGGGCGTGACCATGGTGAACGCCGCGGCCGTCGGCGGGCACGGGCAGGTCGGCGACGGCGCGATCCTCGGGGGCGGGGCGTTGATCCACCAGTTCTCGCGCGTGGGGCGTCAGGCGTTTCTCTCGGGCGGATCGGCGATCTCGACGGATGTGCCGCCGTTCTGCATCGCGTCGGGGCGGAACATGCTGGCGGGCATCAACCTCGTGGGCCTGCGCCGCGGCGGGATGCCGCGCGACCAGATCACACTGGTGCGCGCGGCGTACCGGGCGGCGCTCCGGGCCCCGCTGACAAGAACCGAGATGCTCGATCGGCTGCAGGAGCTCGGACGCGACTGCCCGCCCGTGGCGGAGATGGCGAGGTTCGTGGCCGAGGCCAAGCGCGTCTGCCCGAGCATGACGCGGTCCGGCGGGCGCCGCGTGGCACACGATGAAGAAGCGGCGGTCGAATAGCACGCCGGGAGATCGGGCATGGATGTCGAGCGATCCGGAGCGGGCGATCAGGCGGCGATGTGCGTGCTGGCCAGCGGATCGGCCGGAAACTGCACGGTCCTGGCGTATGGAACCGGGCGCGAGCGCCGGCTGTGCATGATCGATGCCGGCCTCTCGCCGCGTCGAACGCTGCGGCTGCTGCGCGACATGGGCTTGAGCCTGGATCAGCTCGACGCGGTGGTGCTGACGCACCTCGACGGTGACCACTGGAAGATCGGTTGGGGCGGCCTCCTGCCCGAGCGCACGTCCCTCCACCTGCACCGCGAGCATTTCAGGGAGGGGACGCGACTCGAGATCATTCCGCGTTCGGCCTCGGCGTTTGACGGGCCATTTGAGGTCTTCCCGGGCGTCGTCGCGCACCCCGCGCTGCTGGCCCACGATGCCCAGGGCGTGGCGTCGTACCGGTTTGAGTTCCCCGGCGGCGGGCGGATCGGCTTCGCGACGGACGTCGGACGGGTGACGCCTGAGTTGACTTCGCACCTGCGGGGCGTGGGCGTGCTGGCGATCGAGTCGAACTACTGCCGTCGCATGCAACTCGCCTCGTCGCGCCCGTGGCCGCTCAAGGCGCGGATCATGGGCGGATCGGGCCACCTGAGCAACGACGAGGCGGCGGCGGCCGTCGAGACCATCGCACCCCGGCACGTCGTCTTCCTGCACCTGTCGCGCGAGTGCAACCGCCCGGAGGTCGTGGCCGACCTGCACGCGGGCGGTGAGTACGAGTTCACCATCGCGGACCAGCACCGGCCGACCCGCTGGATCCCGGTCACGGGCGGCGTCCCGGTGCCGCGCGTCGTCGTTCGGCCCGGCACGCTGTGGAGTGCGGGATCGTGAACGCCCTGCGCCGGATCCTCGGCCTGCGCCGTTCATTCGTCACGGGCGGCGTGCGCTACACGGAGCGGACCGTCGAGCCCCTGCACCGGTCGCTCTCGCGCAAGGGCCCGGGCTTCAAGGAGTTCGACGCGGAGTTCCCCGACGGCACGCGGATGCTCATCCGCTGCACCGCGCGCCGGGTGTTCGCCGACCTGGCCGCGCCCTCGCTGATGCCGGTCTACCGGCGTGCCGAGCCGCTCGTGACCCCGGGGATGCGGGCCTTGGTCATCCAGTCCGGGACGGGGTACGCGCCCGAGTGGCTGGCGGGCTTGCTGGGGCCCTCCGGGGCGATCGTGGCGCTGGATCGGGACGAAGAGTCGATCCGGTACGCGAGGGCCCGCTATGCGCTGGGTGTCGTTTCGTTTGAGGTCGGGGGCATCGCCGAACTCTCGGGCGAGACCGATGGCGCGTTCGAACTGGTGCTGGCGATCGGAGCGCTGCTCAACTCGGACGACGAGTCGAAGGTGCTCGGCGAGTTGTGGCGCGTGGTCGGGCGCGGCGGGCGGCTGGTCGTCGGGGCTCCGCGCGGGGAGCCGGGCGCGGCCGGAGGCGCTCCGGATGAGCCTCGTGCCCTTACCAGTGCGGAACTCACCGGCCGATTGACGGAGATCTGCGGCGAGCCGGGGGTGGTTTTTCCCTTGGGCGACGATCACGACGGGTGGGTGACGGTGGCCGCCGGCCGCACGGGCGATACGCCGTCCTCCCGTAACGAGGGGGGGCAATGAGGCGGCGGACGGGCTACCCTTTGCGCGAATGACCAAACCGGGCAAGACTAAGAAGGCGGGCGCGGCGAAGAGCGCGGCAACCAAGGGCGCTCCGGCCGAGCCGGCCCGTGTGTTCGCCATTGAAGCGGCCCGGGTGCTCAGCGACGAGAAGTGCGACGACATCCAGGTGCTGGACGTTCGGCAGTTGAGCCAGGTGACGGATTATCTCGTCATCGGGACCGGCACCAGCGATCGCCAGATGCGCAGCGCCCTGCACCATGTCGAGGAGAAGGGATCGCAAAGCGGCTACCGCCCGTTCCGCAGCAATGCGGACGATCGTGGGACATGGCTGCTCTCCGACTTCGTGCACGTGGTGGTGCATGTGTTCGAGCCGAACACCCGGGCCCACTACGACCTCGAGATGCTGTGGGGCGACGCGGAGCGGGTGGCGTGGGAGCGTCAGGGGAAGCCCGTCAAGCCGGGCCGGAACCGCGCCGGATTGACCGCGGATGAAAGCACCCGCTAGGCCCGGCATGGCGAAGGAGGCTCTGTTGCGCCGCGTGGATGTGCAGCTGGGCGATCGGTCGTACCGGGTCGTTGTCGGCTCGGGCATCCTCGAAAAGCTCGGCGAGCTGACGGCGGCCGCGATCGGTCGCGCAACGGAACGAGCGTTCCTGGTGATCGACGACGGGGTTCCGGCCGAGATCGCACGTCGCGTCGCGGCGTCGCTCGCGCAGGCCGGGTTCGGCTCTATCACCGAGGCACGCGTGCATCCCGCGGAAACCGACAAAACGCTCCGCCGCGTTGAGGCCATGCTCGTCGGGCTGGCCGATTCGCGCCACGAACGCGGAGACCCGGTGGTCGCTCTCGGCGGCGGGGTGACGGGCGACATGGCGGGGTTCGCGGCGGCGATTTATCGGCGTGGTGCGCCGGTCATTCAGTGCCCCACCACGCTGCTGGCGATGGTCGATGCATCGGTGGGCGGCAAGACCGGGGTGAACCTTCGCGGGAACGGCGCGGAGCTGCGGAAGAACATGGTCGGGGCGTTTCATCAACCCCGAGCCGTCATCGCGGACGTCGCGACCCTCGCGTCGTTGCCGGATCGTGTCCTGCGGGCGGGTCTCGCGGAGTGCCTCAAGCACGGGATGCTCAGCGCGGACTTCGGCGACCCAGGTCTGTTCGATTGGACCACGGCGGCGATCCCCGCGATTCTGCGGCGCGACGGCGCGACGCTGACCGAACTCGTGGCACGAAACGTCACCGTCAAAGCGGCGGTGGTCGCGGGCGACGAGCGCGAGGAAGCAGGGACGGATGGGCGGGCACTCCTGAACCTCGGCCATACGTTCGGACACGCGATCGAGACCATCCCGGGGCTCGTGCCGGTCGGCGCCCCCACGGGGGAACCGATGCAGCACGGCGAGGCGGTGGCTCTCGGGCTGATGGCCTCTTGCGTCTGCTCGGAACGGATCGGCCTTGCTTCGCAAGAGACTCGGAAGCGGATCGAGGCCGCGTTGTGCGCAGCAGGGCTGCCGACAAGCATCAGGGGCCTCCCGCCTGCCGCGGAGGTCTACGCGGCAATGGAACACGACAAGAAGGTGCGGAACGGGCGGCTCCGGCTGGTCCTTCCGGGCGCACCCGGGCGTTGCCGCGTGGTGGATGGCCCGCCACCCGCCGCCGTTCTCGAGGCGATCGACGCCATACGCGCCTGAGGTGAAGGCCCTTATTCGGGCTGATCCCGTACCGACCGAACACAAACCTCAAGCGTCGTTCTTGCCGCATCCGATAACTGCAGATGTCATCGGCTTGTGGGGAGAAGGCGGGTTGCCTGCGGCCGTGGCCGCGCGAACCCGCCATGGCGACGGCGTAAGGCGAACGCGTGCGGACGATCGCGATCATCAACCAGAAGGGCGGCTGCGGCAAGACCACGTCCGCGATCAACCTTGCCGGGATTTTCGCCCGTTCGGGGTTCCGGACGCTGCTGGTGGATATGGATCCGCAGGGGCACTGCGCCGCGGGGCTGGCGATCCCTGAGCAGCGGATCGAGATGGACATCGGGGACGCTTTGTCGGCGTCCCCCGAGGCCACGATCGACACCACAAAGCTGCTCTGGCGTGCGAGCCGGAATCTCGACCTGGCGCCGAGCCGGATGCGGCTCGCGGGGCTCGAGGCCGCGCGCGGCGCGCTGGCGGATCAACCGAACAAAGAGCGCCGACTCGGGAGCGTGCTGTCTCGGATCGGCCGGAACTACGACGTCTGCCTGATCGACTGCTCGCCGTCGATCGGTCTGCTGGCGTACAACGCCCTCGCCGCGGCGGACGGTGTGCTCATCCCGGTCGAGACGAGCTACTTCGCGCTTCAGGGAGCGACGAAGCAGGTCAACACGATCCGCACGCTGTCGAAACGCCTCTTGACGTCGGCGCCGTACTGGCTGGTCGCGACGATCCACGACGAGTCGAGCGTGCTGTCGAGAGACTTGCTCGAGGAGTTGCGCCGGCGGTTCGGCAAGCGTGTGGCGCCGCCGGTCATCCGGCGAGACGTCACGCTGCGAGAGGCCGCGTCGTTCGGGCAGCCGGTGATCGAGTACGCGCCCACGTCCGTCGGCGCGGCGGACTACGGCGAGCTGGCGACCTGGCTGATCGAGGCCGCGGGATTAGCCTGCACAAGCCGGCCGCGGACGCCTGAACGGATCGTCGCTGATCCGACCGAGGTCTTCACCGACAACGAGCCGGACGAAGAGCCCGGGAACGAGCCGGAGAACGAACCCGAGGCGCCGATCGTGCAAGTCCCGCCGGCCCGCGGGAAGATCGCGGCCGCGCCGGTCGAGGCACCGGTCGCCGTCGCCGATGTCGCCGGTTCGGGCGTGTTGGGGTCGGCCGACACCGCGACGGTGCAGGTCGTGTCGCGGGCGGAGGACCTGGCGCAGCGGGCGCGACTGCTCCAGTTGCGGCGGGCCGACGAGCGTCTGCGCGACATCGCCAGTTCGATGCCGCGATCGGTCGAGAGCCCGACGCGTGCCGAGATGACACCGGCCACCGTGTCCTCGCCGTCGGCCTCCATCCGACACCTGTTCGGACAGCACCAGACGAGATCGGGGACTCTGTTCGTGCAGCCGTTGTCGAGCGCGATCTCCATCGCGGTCGCCGGCGACTTCAACGGCTGGTCGACGGTGTCGCACCGGATGCGACGCAACGACGAACTCGGCGTGTTCGAACTGTGTGTGCCGCTCGCGCCGGGGAGACACCGGTACCGGCTGATCATCGACGGCCGATGGTGCGCGGACCCGTTCAATGACGCGACGGAACCCAACCCGTTCGGGGAACTGAACAGCGTCGCGGACGTCGGCAGGCTGCCCGCGGCGATCCACATCGCGAGTTAGAATGGACGGATGGAGCGTGCGCGGAGCGCACGATCAAGGGAGTCACGGATGACGAACAGGCCGCCCCCACCATCATCACGCCCGGGCGGGCTTCCCGGTTTTCGTGGTCAAGAGCGGAATGGACCGGCGGGGATGTCCGCGGACATCGACGCCGACGGCGGATCGTTCCAGGCCGGTAACGCCGACCGCTCGGATTACGACGCCCTGGCGGATCTGTTCCTCGGCGACACCCCAGCGACGGCTGACGCGTCCGTGGATGAACGTCAGGTGCCGACGGAGGGACGGCCGGTGCTCGAGGGGCTCATCCTCGGACACCTGCCGGTACTGGCGTCCGCCTGGGTCGCGCAGTACGCCCGCCACCGGGCGGAGACGGCGGACCGACCGGTTGCCCTGGTCAAGCTCAGGGGGGGCCAGGTCTCGGTCGAACTGGTCTGGCCGCCCGGTTCGCCGCCGGCGGATGGAGAAGAGCTCGCGACGCTCGAAGAGGCGGTAATCGCCGCCGCGGGCGAAACTCACGAATGGATCTTCCGCGTCGATGAACTCACCGAATCGTCATTCGGGGACCTGCCGCAACTCGATGCGACGACGCTGCTGACGGGCGCCGATGAGGCGGCGATCGTGGCCTCGTACCGGATCCTCAAGCAACTGGGCGAGGGCCGGACCGAGGATCGAGAGCATCCGCGTGTGCGGGTCGCGGTCATGGGATCGGCGCCCGACCGTGCGGAGGACGCCGCGGCCCGGCTGCAGCGCACGGCGGAGTTGTACCTCGGCCAGCGGATCGAGATGAACGCGTGCGTCGCGAAGATCGGGCCCGGGCGCACGGACACGCTGTACCGCGCGGACATGCCGGGCG
>CAZMPE010000101.1:0-6326 GCA_964567955.1 uncultured Phycisphaeraceae bacterium
ACATCCTGGCCGAGATCCTCCAGAATCGCCTCAACAACTCCTCCCTGGCCTCCGTCTTCCCGGACTACACGCCGACATTCCGCGGCATCACGATCCCCTAGTCGAGCGCTTCGTCCCGGACGGGCACGACTTGAGCGCCGAACGGCGGTCGCGCCGCCCAGTTCCGCCTCTTCGGCGAACCGAGCACGAGCCACCAGACAAAGAGCCCCGTCGTCGCGGCACGGCTGGCCCCGGCAAACCACCAGGGCAGGTTCGCCGACAGATCGATCAACACCCCGCGGGACGACTCCACGCCGACGCCGAACAGGCCCGGCAGGCGATACCAGTAGTAGCACGCGACCGCCGCCGCGGCGAAGGCCCGGATGAGCGTCGCGTGGGAAGGACGCGGCAGCGCACGGCGCAAGGCGAGGAACACGCTGAGCGTGACCAGAAGCCCGGCCAGGGGAAACCCGAATGCGCGGGCCACGTGCATCAACCCGTCGCCGACCGGCACCTGATACCAGCCCCAGACGAAGCCGACGAATCCGCCCGCCATCAGCGTCCCCGCGGCCCGGTGGGCCGGGGTCACGGTTCCGACCAGCGGATGTGCCCAAGGCGTGGAATCCGGGCAGACCTCCGTGCAGCGCTGGCACCGTGCGCAGTGAGCGTTGGGAACACTGACCGCGGGCCGGATGCCGTACAGCCGCTCGACCGGATAGACCGGGCAGAGGCTCGAGCACCAGCCGCTCTTCCATTCAAAGGCGAGTCCCATGAGCATCGCGACCAGCGCGGCGACACCCAGAGTGATGCCCGTGGCCGCGGCGCTCGCGTCGAGCACGATGTGGCGAAGCGGCACGATCGTCAGGAGCAACACCACCCCGGCCAGGGCGAGCCGTCCCTGCCACACGACGGACAGCTTGCGGCGGGAAGAGAGGCCGGCGTGCCGCGCCAACAGCGACGCCGATCCCAGCGGGCAGATGTTCCTCCACAGTCCCGGCGCAAACACGAGCAGGGCCGGCGCGACCGGGATCAGGACATTCCAGAAGGCGAGCATTCCCCAGGCCGGCTTCACGATCAACGCAACGAATATCGCCGCGCCGATCAGGAACACGAGCGACTGTGCCGCTCGCCAGGCGAACCGCCGGGAAGCAGGGAGGGCCGAAGTATCGGAGTCCATTCTGACGTTCCTTCGACGGGCGCGCCGGAACGCCCCGCGCGGGTGTGGAGGATCTGTAGATATAGATATTCGATACTCGGACCGGACGCAAGCCCGAAGGGACCGATTTCAGATTGGAAGTGGCCGCCCGCTCACGGTCCGGCCCGCGCCAGCTCCGCTTCCGCGGCGATGAACCCGAAGGCCGGCCACCCCGGCCCCGCCACGATCCGCTCGAAGATCCGGCGGGCCCCCGCCTCGTCCCCGTTGCAGAGCTTCCAGTTCCCGACCCCGTACCCCGCGCTCGCCAGTTGGATCGGATCCGGCTCGTTCGGGTCGAGCAGGTCGTCGGGACCGATCTCCCCCTTGTACATCAGCAGCAACCGGTGGTACGCCTCGTTCTCCAGGATCTCCATGTCGGCGCGGATCCGCCCGAGCACCGCCGCGGCCTGCTCCTCCCGGCTGAGCCGCCTCAGCGTCATGTACGCCCAGTGCGCCGTAGCGCACAGCATGTCGTCGTTCACCGCCGACAACTCAAGGCACCGCCCGTACGACGCCGCCGCCGCCTCGAAGTCCCCATTCAGGTACTGCGCCAGACCGAGGTGGTACCAGATGTTCGATTGCGTGGTGCTGCGCGGCATGTTGAACCGGTTCGGCGCCCCATCCGGCTCGACCTCGTCGGGCAGCCCTTCGCACAGCGCCGCCGCGCGCGAAAGGTCCGCGACCGCCTTGTCGAACCGGCGCGTCGTGATGTACCGGTGCCCCCTGTGCCGCAGCAGGCGGAAGCTGTCGGGATGCACCCGGAGCCCCCGCGTGTAAACCTCGATCGCTTCCTCGTATCGGTACAGGTAGGCCAGCCGGCGTCCGTACCAGATGATCGCCTCTTCGTCGCGCGGCGCCGCCCGGTAGGCGGCCTCCGCGGCGGCCAGGTCCGACTCCAGCCGCGCCCGCTGGGCGACATCGAGTGCGGGTGCGACCAGCCGTTCGCCCAGCAGCGACCGGACGCCCTCGGGTCGGGCGCAGCCCCCCACCGCGACGGTCAGGGCGCCAACCACGACGAGGGTCATCCGAATGTTCATGCGAAGCGGCCTCCGACTCGTGGGCGGGGCGCTCAAGAATGCCGAGGGGGGGACTCGAACCCCCGACCTCCGGGTTATGAATCCAGCGCTCTAAACCAGCTGAGCTACCTCGGCCTAGCGGCCCATTGTACTCGCGCTCCCGACACCCGCCAATCCCGGCCGTCGGGCGAGGATGACCATCCGCTCGGCGGCGTGGTCGTAGGCCGTTCCACGGATCGACCCGTACACCTCGAGGTCCCGGAACCCGCACGATTCCATCAGCGTGCTCAGTTCCGCCGCCGAGTAGATCCGGTGCGAAAGGTCCCAGTCGAACCGCTCCGTCGCGGTGAGCAGCGTCCACTTGCTCTCGATCCAGGTCCAGTTGCGGGTAATCCGGCGCTGCTCCAGCACGCGCGAGCCGTCGGGGAGCGAGTACCAGTCGCGCTCGCGGAAGCTGCGGGCGAGGATCTCCTTGCTCAGCGTCTCGATGAGGAACCGTCCGCCCGGGCGGAGGCTCCCGAAGAATCGATCCAGCACCTTCCGATCGTCGCGCGGATCATCGAAGTACCCGAAGGACGTGAAGTAGTTGATCGCCGCGTCGAAGGCCCCGGGCTCGGAGAACTCGCGCATGTCCGAGGCGAGGAATCGAGCGGTGACCCCCGCCTCCCGGGCGCGTCGCTCCGCCCGGTCGAGGTAGTGGCGGGTCCGGTCCACGCCGGTCACCTTCAACCCGCGGCGCGCCAGTTCGATGCTGTGCCGCCCGACGCCGCACGGTATGTCCAGCACCGTTGATCCCGGCGCCAGGGCGAGCATCCGCACGATGCCCTCGACCTCCGCCTCGGCCGGAGCGCCGACCCGCAGCCCGAACATCGCCTGCTCGAATGCCTGCCACCGATCGTCACGCTCGAACCACGCGGCGTCGCCGGTCATGCGTCACTCCACCGGTTCGATCGAGAACTCCAGCGTCGAATACCCGAAGATCTCGAAATGCTCGACCGTGATCGTGACCGTCCGATCCGCATCGATCTTCAGTTCGGCGTCCCGCGGCGTTGGTCCGTGGTGTGTCCAATCCTCCAGCACCGTCGCGCCGTCGACGATCACGCGGATGCCGTCGTCGCTCCGTGTGCGGATCCGCCAGGTCCCCGCCTTCAGCGGCAGCGACGTCGTCGCGATCATGCCGAAGTAGTCCCCGCCGAATCCGGCGGCCTTGACCGCCGCGTCGTCCACAACCTGGCTGGGGCCGCCGTACCCGTAGAGGAGATTGAGCGCGCCGAGCCGGGCCTTGACGGCGCCGGCGGATTGGGCCAGCGCGCGCCACGACTCAAGGTCCGCCGGCGGTTCACGCTCGCCCTCCGGCCCCGCCCACTTGAAGAAGACCGCGTCCCACGACGCGTTCACGATCGTCCCCGTCAGGGTTCGGGTCAGGCGGCGGTCCTTGATATCGATCCGGTACGGCGCGATGCCGGGGAGAGCCGCTGAAACGGACAGCGTGCGCGGCGCGCCCTTGGGCGGCTCGGTCGCTGGGCTCCAGCCCGAGTTGAGCCCGATGCCCGATACGGAGACCGCCGTTGGATCCAGGTTGTAGACCTCGTAGGTGTGCGTTCCGGGGGCGGTCCGCACCAGTCGGATCAACGGGCTCTCGTGGTCCCACGGCCCCCACTCCGTCATGATGATCTTGTCACGACCGCGCAGCTGCGGGCGGGCGCCGACCGGCTTCCTGACCCCCAGCACTTCGTACGCGGGGATGGCGTAAGCGGGAGTCTCGCCCGTTCGCGCGATCAGGATTCCTTCGTCGGCGACCGTCTCCACGGCCTGCGCGCCGTCGAGTTTCATCGTGTTGTTGACGAAGCTGGTCCCGACTACGTGCTCCCCGTTGCCGCGCAGGTGCAGCGTGATCAGCTTGTCCTCCGGCCGCAGGTTCTTGAACGGGTGTCCATGGTTGACCGCGAAGGTGTTGCCCGCAACCGTGTTGTTCAGCACGCCGCGGTAGTTGGCCTTGCCCCACGCCTTCGTCGCGAAGTCACCGTTATCGCGCCACCACAGGTGGACGCCGCACTTGTTGTTGATGAAGGTGTTCCCCACGATGACGTTGGCCACGCCGTGCTCGATGTTGACCCCGCCGCGCTCCAGCCCGTACCCCATCCCCCCGTTGCCTTCGAACGTGTTGCCGGCGATGAGGGTCTCCTGCGAGTAGCCGCCCCACACGCCGCAGATCGCGTTCTCGACGAGCCGGTTGCGGATGAACTTGTTGCCGAAGCTGAACGTCATCTCGATGCCGTGGGCCGGCGCGTACGAGAAGTCGTTGTCGATGAGCAAGTTGTCGTTGTTCCCCTTGCGGGTGTGGTCGAAGCCGCGGGGCGCGCCCTCGCCGTTGAGGGCCTCCACCCCGGCGAATCCGAAGAAACCGTCGCCGCCGTGCGTCGCCGAGTTTTCCGCGATGACGTTGTTCGAGTTCTGCTCGAAGCAGAGGATCCCCGCCGAGTCCTGCCCGCGGTTGTAGACGCCCTCCACATGACCGCGGACGCAGAAGTCGAAGGCGTTGCGCGTGATCGTGTTCCCGCTCGAGCGCCACAGCGCCAGGCCCCAGCCCGACAGGAACGAGCAGTCGTTGTCGAAGATCCGCGAGCTGTTCACGCGATCGAGGATGATGCCGTTCTGCCCCTCGCGCACGCGCACGTCGCGGATGGTGACGCCGTCCGAGTCTTCGACGTACAGCGCGGCGCCGTACTTCGTCGCCCACTCGTTCTGTTCGTTGTGGTGGGGATAGAGCCAGTCGGCCCCGTCCTCGCCGGACGGTGTCGAACGCAGCCGCTGGCGGAAGTTGCCCGACAGGTCCGCCTTCTCGACGCTCAGCCCGGGCGCCGCGGTCGCGTGCACGCCGACCTTGTACCCGGAGACACGGGCATCCTTGAGCACGACGCCCTTGTGTCCGTTGATGCGGATCCCGATCCCGGTCAGGGCGTCGCCCGGCGTGCCCTGCTCCGCGCCCATCAGCACCGATCCGCGGGCGAACTCCACCGTGATGTTGTCGGCGCGGATCTGGAGGACGCCGTCCCCGTTGGCGTCGGGGATGATCCGTCCGGCCGCGATGACGACGAGGCACGACCTGTCGATGACGGTGTCGTCCGACGTCACGATCACGCTGGGCGCGCGGGGCTGGCCGAGGAGGGCGCAACACAACAAGAAGGCGGAGTTCATAGCCGCAATCCTACCTGATTGGAAATGTCGATCGGTTCTCAGCCGTTCTGATGGCCGCCGTCGGTGGCGGGGCGCTGCGACATCGGCTGCTCGACGGGGAAGCCGCGGGCGACGCGTGGGTCCTCGCCCGACGCGTTGAGCGGCGGCCGGGCCCCGCCCGCCTCATCCCGCTTCGGGAGCGATGCGGGCTTCTCGTCCGCGGAGTCGATGTCGTTCTCGACGCCCTTGAGGCCCTTGCGGAACTCGACGATGCTCCGCCCCAGGCCGCGCCCCACCTCGGGCAGCCGCCGTCCGAAGATCAGCAGGCCGATGATCGCGATCACGATGAGCTCGGTCGTTCCGATCGGGCCGAGAATCCCTGCGAGCGTGGTCATGTGGTCATCCTCTGGGTGGGCGCCTAATCGAAGCGGCACAGGATACAGGAGTCAACGTACAGGGACCGATCAGATTGCGGATTCCCCAATCAATGCTTCATTCCCGCGTTCCGTTCCGCGGCCTCCACGACGTTCAGGAGCAGCATGGCGACGGTCATCGGGCCGACACCCCCCGGCACGGGGCTCAGCCATCCCGCGATTTCCCGGACCTCGTCGAAGTTCACGTCCCCGACCGTCTTCATCCTGCCATCGGGCCCGGGGACCCGGTTGACGCCGACATCCACGACGATCGCCCCCGGCTGGACATGCTCGCGGGTCACCAGTGCCGGCACCCCGGCGGCGGCGACCAGCACGTCCGCCGATCGCGCCAGTTCGGGGAGGCCCTGGGTCCACTTGTTGCACGAGATGACGGTCGCATTCTGGCGCATGAGCAGGACGGCGATCGGCTTGCCGACCACGTCGCCCGCGCCGACCACAACGACCTTCTTGCCGCGGAGCTCGACCCTGGTGGATTCGATCATCTTGAGGACGGCCAGTGCGGTGCAGGGGACGAGGGACGACTGG
>CAZMPE010000101.1:6336-8110 GCA_964567955.1 uncultured Phycisphaeraceae bacterium
GTGCGCGTCTCCCCCGCCAGGACCGGAAGGGGGTTCTCCGGGGCGATGAGGCGCTGCACGCGGAAGGGCTCGATGCCCTCCGGGAGCGGCATGTGGACCATGATGGCGGAGACTTCGTCCTTGGAGTTGAGGAGGAGGACCCGGCCGGCGATGTCGTCGTAACCGCTGGAGGCGGCCAGTTCGTGCAGGCGGTACTCGATGCCCAGTTGGGCGCAGGTCCGGCCCTGGTTCTCGGCGTAGACGCGTGCGGCGCTGTCGCCGGAATCGACGAGGACGGCGTCCAGCCTCACCGACCCGGCGCGTGCCTTGACCGCCTCAACGCGCCCGGCGATGGACTGCCGGTGTTCGCGGGCCAGGGCGACGCCGTCGATGACCTTCGCGCTCATCGGCGGATCATACCGCCCCGTAACGCCGTCTGATTTCGGTACCATTCCGCCATGCCGGCGCCGTCCGCCAAAGCCCGGGTAGCCGAGTTGCGCTCGCTCCTCGAGCGCGCCAATCGCGCCTACTACGCCGAGGCCAGCCCGATCATGTCCGACGCCGAGTTCGACCGGCTGCTGGCCGAGCTTGCCGAGCTTGAGCGCGCCAACCCGGAACTCGACGACCCCGACAGCCCGACCCACCGCGTCGGCGGCGAGCCGGTCGAGGGGTTTTCGACCGTCCGGCACTCGACGCCGATGCTCTCGATCGACAACTCGTACGACGAGGGCGAGGTGAGGGAGTGGTACGCCCGCGTGCTCAAGGGGCTCGGGCAGAACGGCGACGGCCTGTTCGCGGGAGCCGACCCGCCCGACCTCGTCGCCGAGCCGAAGATCGACGGTGTTGCGCTCTCGCTCCGCTATGAAAGGGGCCGGCTCGTCCACGCCGTCACACGCGGGGACGGGACCAAGGGCGACGACATCACGTCCAACGCCCGGGTCATCCGCGCGATCCCGCTCGCGCTGAACGACGGCTCGCGCCGGGCGGTGCCGGGAGTCCTCGAGGTGCGCGGCGAGGTCTACATGCCGCTCAAGGAGTTCGAGCGGATCAACACGGAGCGGGCGGCCGAGGGGCTGGAACTGTTCGCCAATCCCCGCAACTCGTGCGCCGGCACGCTCAAGCAGCTCGATCCGAAGATCACCGCGAAGCGGCGGCTGGCGTTCGTCGCCCACGGGCGCGGCGAGATCAGCGACGGCGGGTTCGCCGGGTCGCATTCGGAGTTTCTTCGCGCGATCCGCGACCTGGGGCTGCCGGGGAATCCACGCGCGGTCGTCTGCAAGACGATCGAGGCCGTGCTCGAGGCGATCCACGCCTTCGCGAAGGAGCGGGCGAAACTCGACCTGATGACCGACGGGATGGTCGTCCGCGTGGATTCGTTCGCGCTGCAGGATCGGCTGGGCACGACGTCCAAGTCGCCGCGCTGGGTCATCGCGTACAAGTACCCCGCCGAGAGGAAGATGACCCGGCTGCTGAAGGTCGAGCACCAGGTGGGCAAGACCGGTCGGATCACGCCGCGGGCGTTCCTTGAGCCCGTGCTGGTCGCGGGCACGACGGTGCAGCACGCGACGCTGCACAACTACGGTCAGATCCGCAAGAAGGACATCCGGATCGGCGACACGATCGAGATCGAGAAGGCGGGCGAGATCATCCCGTACGTGCTGGGGGTGGTGCTGGACAAGAGGCCGGCGCGGGCGCCGAAGGTCGTGGCGCCCGACCGGTGCCCGGAGTGCAACGGGCCCGTCGAAGTCGAGCCGCCGGAGGCGGAGGCCGACCCGGAACTCGAGACCGGGCGCGC
>CAZMPE010000102.1:0-8052 GCA_964567955.1 uncultured Phycisphaeraceae bacterium
CGGGGCCTGCTGCCTGCCCAACGGGACGTGCACGGGCGGGATCACGCAGGCCGCTTGCGTCGCGCAGGGCGGGACGTTCCAGGGCGTCGGGTCGAACTGCGCCGGCGTGAACTGCCCGCAACCGACGGGGGCCTGCTGCCTGACCGGGAACAACTGCGCCGTGGTGCAGCAGTCGGTGTGCGCCGGGTTCGGCGGGTCGTGGAAGGGGCCGGGGACGAACTGCTCGGACCTGAACGGCAACACCATCCCCGACGCGTGCGAGTGCTACGCGGACTGCAACGGGGACCAGCAGCTGAACCTGGCGGACTTCGGGTGCTTCCAGACGAAGTTCGCGATCGGGTGCCCGTAGGGGAGTTGTTGGCTCATAGCTGTTGGCTGTTGGCCGAGCGCCGTTGGCCGGGCGCGGGCGGGCTCACGCCGAGGAACCGGCGATCACTTCGGCGGTGACGCCGCGTCGCGGTACTTCGCGGCCTCGTCGGGCCTGCCCCAGGCCTCGTAGAGCGTGACGAGGCTCGCGGCGGCCTTGGCGGCGCGTGGGTTGTCGGCGCCCAGCTTGTCGCGCAGCAGCTCGTAGGCGGGGACCAGGTTTTCTTCCGCCTGCTCGTAGCGCTTGAGGGCGATGAGAGCCTTGGCGTAGTTGGCGCGGAAGACGCCGTTGAACCAGTGGTCGGGCCCGAGCGTCGCGCCGGCGATCTCGACCGCCTGGCGGTACTCGTCGGCGGCCTCTTCGTGCCGGCCGAGGTCGTGGAGCGTGGCGGCGAGGTTGTTGCGGGTGATCGCGGTGTCGAGGTGCTGCGGGCCCATGACGCGGGTGCGGATCTCCAGCAGGTCCGTGTGGATGGGGAGCGCCTCGGCCGGGCGCTGGCGCGCGGCGTACAGCGACGCGAGGTTGTTCATGGTGACCATGGTGTGGGGGTGCTCACGCCCGATGATCCGGATGCGCGCCTCGAGCGTGCGCTCCATCATCTCCTCGGCCTCATCGGGATGCCCGGCGTCCTGGAGCACCTTGGCGAGGTTGTTCATCGTCGAGAGCGTGTCCGGGTGCTCGGGCCCGAGCTTGCGCGTCACGATGTCCAGATTGGTCTTGAGCAGCCCGATCGCCTCGTCGGGGACGCCCTTGTCGATGAGCAACACCGCGAGGTTGCCGCGCAGGATGACGGTGCCGGTGTTCTCGGCCCCCTGCGCGGCCTCGCGCCGGAGGAGGGTGTCGCGGAGCAGCGCTTCGGCCTCGTCGATCTCGCCCATATCGTGCAGGACGACGGCGAGACGTTCGCGCAGCTCGAGGACGGTGGCATCGTTCTCGTTCTTCGTGCGGGCCCAGATGGCGAGGGCTTCCTCGTACATCGGGCGGGCCTCGGGCGATCGGCCGAGGGCGGCGAGGCACTGGGCGAGGTCCGCCAGGGTCGCGAGGCGCGCGGGGTCATCGGGGCCGAAGAGCCGCTCCTGCGACGCCAGCACGCGGCGCAGCTCGGGCTCCACTTCCTTGGTGCGCCCCAGGGTGTGGAGCGTGCCCCAGTAGGCCGCCTCGGCCGACAGCGTCGACGCGCTCTCGTCTCCGTCGATCAGGCGGCGCACCTCCACGGCCAGGCGGCCCTGCTCCGCGGCGGCCTCGGTGTCGCCGAGGCGCGCGTACAGATCGCGCAGGAGCTCGCGGACCGAGGCCCGCAGGTCGGCGTGGTCGGCGAACTTCTCCTCGACGCCCGCGGCGGCGCGGTCGAGCAGGTCGGCGACCTTGACATCGCGCCCGTCGCGGTCGGGATCGGCGGCGTTGAGCATGTCGCGCATGAAATCGGCGGTGGCGCCGGCGATGCGGAGCTGGGCGTTGGCGTTGTCGCGCTCGCGGTCGGCGCGCTGGAGGGCGAAGACGACGATGACGAGCGCGGCGGAGACGGCGAGGAAGACCGCCGCGGCCCCGGCGGTGGCCATCCGGTAGCGGCGGATCGTCTTGCTGAGCGTGTACCACGCGCTGTCGCGTTTGGCCTGGATCGGCTCGCCCGCGAGGTAATGGCGCAGGTCGCGGGCGAGGTCTCCCGCCGTCTGGTATCGGCGCTCCGGCGACTTGGCGAGGCACTTGAGGATGATCGTGTCGAGCTCGTCGTTCACGCCGGCGCGGAACTGGCCGGGTCGGGTCGGGTCGGCGTTGAGCACGTTCTGGACGACGGCGCTGAGCGGGCCCGATGTCTCGTAGGGCATGCGCGCCGTCAGCAACTGGTAGAGCAGCACGCCCAGCGCGTACACGTCCGACCGGATGTCGATCGCCGCGGGATCGCCGCTGACCTGCTCCGGGCTCGCCCACGCGAGCGTGCCCATGAAGCCGCCGCTCTGGCTCAGGATGGTCCGCTCCGGGCCGCCGACCCGGTCGAGTTTCGCCAGGCCGAAGTCGAGCACGCGCGGGCAGCCGTCGGGCGAGACGCGGATATTGCTGGGCTTCAGATCGCGGTGGATGACGCCGCGCTGGTGGGCGAAGTTCACCGCGTCGCAGACCTGGGCGACGAGGCCGACGAGCTCCTCGACCGGCAGCGGCGCCGACTGGCCTCGCCCCGCTCCGGCGTGCTCGTCCAGCGGCCGGCCCTCGACGAACTCCATGACGAGGTACGGGCGTCCGTCCTCCGTCACGCCGCTGTCGTAGACCGACACGATGTTCGGGTGGCGGAGCGACGCGGCGAGGTCGATCTCGCGTTCGAAGCGCCGGCGCTCCTCGGCGCGGTCGGGCGACCGCTCGACGAGCACCTTGATGGCGACCAGCCGCTTCGTGGAGCGCTGCGTGGCGCGATAGACGACGCCCTGGCCGCCGCGGGCGACCTCGCGCAGGTCGTCGTATCCGGGGATGGGGGGCGGGGGCGTCCGGCCGGCGGCGCGGCGCCGGACCTCGGCCTCGATGAGCGCGGGGTCATCGAACCAGGTGGACGGCTGGCTCATGCGTCGGGCCCCACGGTCAGCCCTCCTCGGCGGTCTGCTGCGCGATCAGCTCGCGCAGGCGCTTGAGGATCCGGGACTTGGCCTGGTAGACCTGGTCGACGCTCAGGCCGAGTTCCGACGCGGTCGCCGAGGCGTCGCGCCCCTCCCCCACGTACCGGTCGAACGCGGCCAGGTCGGTCTCGCCGAACTCGGCGCGGATGGTGCGCATGGCCAGGCGCAGGTGGTATTGGCGCCATTCGTCGTCCCATCGCTGTTCGATCTCCGGGTCGGCCTGGGCGGATTCGAGTGCGGCGTCCGACCGGTCATTAGCGCCCGGCTTCGCCTTCTGACGGAACTTGCGGATGATCGCGCGCAGGGCGACGGTCTTGAGGTAGGCACGGAAGCGGCCCTTGGCGGGGTCGTAGGTGAACCCCGGCATGTTCCGGGTGAGGGCGAGCAGCACCTCCTGCATCACCTCGTCGGCGTCGGCCCGCTGGAGCCCCCGGGAGAGCCCGAAGTTCAGGATCAGCTCGCCGTACCGGTCGCAGAACTCCCGCCACGCCAGGGCATCGTCGCCGGCCGAAAGCCGGGCGAGCAGGCTGACATGGGTGGTCGTCTGCTGGATCACGGGGGGCAGTCTACCGCCTCCCGAACGGAACCAGAAGCACAAATCCGATCCGGTTGTGTCAGATCCGGGCGCGGGCCGCCAATGTCTCCGCGGAGGCCCCGCCGGGGCGCGGGTATCGGACGAAACAGATCACCAAGGAGCACGATCATGAACCGGACACTGATGTTGGCGCTCGCGGCGGGCGGATTGGCGACGGGCGCCGCGCGGGCGCAGTTTTCCTGGAACAACCCGGCGGGCGGACAATGGAACCAGTCCCTGAACTGGACGCCGTTGGGCGTGCCGAACGGACCGACGGCCGCGGCGTTCATCAGCCAGGCCGGCACCTACCAGGTCAGTCTCAATGGGCAGACGACTCTTCAGACACTCAGCAAGACGAACCCGAACGCGACGCTTTTCATGCCGGACAACACGAACCTCCGGCTCATGACCGGCGCGCACATCAACGACGGGCCGATGGTCATCGGCAACGGGGGCGGCGTCAACTGGACGTACCTGAGCCTCGTCGGGACTCCGAGCATCGGAGGGACCGGCACGATCGTGCTGGACGCCCATCCGGCGAACCTCGACACCGCGTTCATCACCCACAATGCCGGCGGGGACTTCGGCACGTTCGGCGCGGGCCAGACGGTGCGCGGCAGCGGGCGGGTCTTCGCGAGCCTCGTCAACAACGGCACGGTCCAGGCGGACATCAACGGCCGGACGCTGCAGCTCCAGGACAACCCCAAAACCAACAACAGTGTCTTCAAGGCCGTGAACGGGGGCATCCTCGGCATCTTCAACTGCGCGGTCACGCAGAACGCGGGCGGCGTCGTCCGGGCCGACGGCGGGCAGGTCCACCTGTACAACATGGGGCTGACCGGCGGCGACATCCAGTCCATGAACGGCGGCCTCACGCGGATCACCGCCGGTTCGGCGACGCTCGAGAACGTCACGGTCTCCGGACCGTTCCGGCTCGACGACAACACCGTGCTGCGCATCCCTCCGGGGGGATTCATCAACAACGGAACCGTCACGATCGGGACCGGCGCCGGCGTCAACTGGACGTACCTGAACTTCTTCGGGACGCCGAGCATCGGAGGGGTCGGCACGATCGTGCTGGACGCCCATCCGGCGAACCTCGACACCGCGTTCATCAACCCCAATGCGGGCGGGGACTTCGGCACGTTCGGCGCGGGACAGACGGTGCGCGGCAGCGGACGGGTCATTTCGAAGATCGTGAACAACGGGACGGTCCAGGCCGATGTCAGCGGCCGGTCGCTCCAGCTCCAGGACAACCCCAAGACCAACAACAGCGTCTTCAAGGCCATGAACGGGGGCATCCTCGGGATCGTCAACTGCGCGATCACACAGGGCGCAAGCGGCATCGTCCGCGCCGACGGCGGGGAGGTCCACCTGTCCAACATGGGGCTGACCGGCGGCGAGCTGCAGTCCATGAACGGCGGCCTCACGCGGATCACCGCCGGTTCGGCGACGCTCGAGAACGTCACGGTCTCCGGACCGTTCCGGCTCGACGACAACACCGTGCTGCGCATCCCTCCGGGGGGATTCATCAACAACGGAACCGTCACGATCGGGACCGGCGCCGGCGTCAACTGGACGTACCTGAACTTCTTCGGGACGCCGAGCATCGGAGGGGTCGGCACGATCGTGCTGGACGCCCATCCGGCGAACCTCGACACCGCGTTCATCAACCCCAATGCGGGCGGGGACTTCGGCACGTTCGGCGCGGGACAGACGGTGCGCGGCAGCGGACGGGTCATTTCGAAGATCGTGAACAACGGGACGGTCCAGGCCGATGTCAGCGGCCGGTCGCTCCAGCTCCAGGACAACCCCAAGACCAACAACAGCGTCTTCAAGGCCATGAACGGGGGCATCCTCGGGATCGTCAACTGCGCGATCACACAGGGCGCAAGCGGCATCGTCCGCGCCGACGGCGGGGAGGTCCACCTGGACAACATGAGCCTGACGGGCGGTCTGGTCAACGCGACCAACGGCGGGCTCACGCGGGTCACCGGCGGGACCGTGACTTTCGACGGAGCGAAGGTCTCGGGTCCGATGCAGCTCAACGACAACACCGTGCTGGCGCTGACGGCCGGGGGCCTCGAGAACAACGGGCACATCAAGGTCGGGAACGCCGCCGGCAACAACTGGACGTACCTGCGCTTCTATGCGAACGGGACACTCTCCGGGACGGGCACCGTCGAACTGGCCGCGAACCCGGCCAACTTCGACACCGCGTTCCTGTCCAACACCGCCGGCGGCATCGTCGGAACGATCGGGCCGAACCAGACGGTGAAGGGCAACGGACGCTTCCACACCGAGATCGCCAACCAGGGAACGGTGGCGCCGGGGTCGAGCATCGGCCAACTGCAGGCGATGCATCCGTACACGCAGACCGCGAGCGGCGTGCTGGACATCGAGATCGGCGGCACGGCGGCCGGCCAGCACGACGTCTTCGCGGGGCCGGGGTCCAAGGCCCTGGACGGGAAGCTCAAGCTCTCGCTCGTCAACGGCTACGTCCCCACGACCGCGCACCTCACCACGGTGGTGACGGGCAACAGCGTGTCGGGGCAGTTCGCCACGATCGAAGCCCCCACGCTCCCGGGCTCGTTGCGGTGGCGGGTCGAATACTCGCCGACCTCGGTCGCCGTCCGCGTGACGTGCTACCCCGACTGCAACGCCGACGGCGTGATGAACATCGCGGATTTCGGGTGCTTCCAGACCAACTTCGCGGTCGGCAACACCTACGCGGACTGCAACGGCGACGGCATGATGAACCTGGCCGACTTCGGCTGCTTCCAGACCAAGTTCGTGATCGGCTGCCCCTAGTCGGAACTCATGGCGGACACTGCTTCGGGGGGGCGTGGCGCGGAGCCCGCCCCTCTTTTTTTTCGCGCCCCGGGCGACAGAAACCGTAGATTCTCTGGCTGTGCGGCCGCCACTTCGGGTAGATTGGCCAAGCCGACTCCGGAGGTCCACCGATGTCCGACCGCACCGCTTCGCGTGCCGCGTGCCTCGCCCTCTTCGTGTTCTGCGGTCCGGCGGGCGCGCAGCAGGAACAGCCCCTCGAACGCCCGGCCCAGCGTCCGGGCGTTCTGCCCCCGCTGCAGCGGGTCTCGCCGCCGTTCGTGAGCGTGACCGACGGCGCCTTCGTCGTGCAGGCGAACGTGAACGCGTCGGGTCTCAACATCGTGGGAGACGCCGCGAACGAGCCGTCGCTCGCCATCGACCCGACGGCGCCGAACCGCATCGTGATCGGGTGGCGCCAGTTCGACACGATCACGTCAAACTTCCGGCAGGCGGGTTATGCCTACAGCGCCGACGGGGGGCGGTCGTGGACCTTCCCCGGCTCGCTCACGCCCGGCGTCTTCCGCAGCGATCCGGTCCTCGAGACCGACTCGGACGGCAACTTCTACTACTACACGTTGCCGAGTTCGAACCCCGGCGGGTGGCGCTGCGAGATCTTCAAGTCCACGAACGGCGGGCAGAACTGGTCCGGCCCCGTGCTCGCCAACGGCGGCGACCGCGCGTGGATGACGATCGACAAGGCGGGTCTCGCCAGCGACGGATTCATCTACGGCATCTGGAACCCGTCGTTCGGCTGCTGCGGCACCGGCGCATTCGGGCGGGACACGAGCGCGGGCACGCTGGCGTGGCCGACGCCCGTCCCGGGAACTCCCATATGGGGCACCGCCGCCGTCGGGCCCGACGCGGAGGTCTACGTCGGCGGGCGCAGCGGCACGACGCCGCGCGTCGTGCGCTCCGACAACGCGAAAATGGCCGCGATGACGCCGACCTTCCCGCTGTCCGTGAACGTCAATCTCAACGGCGGCGTGGTGAGCAGTTTCGGCGGGCCGAACCCCGGCGGCGCGCTGGGGCAGGTGTGGGTGGACGTGAACCGCTCGAACGGACCCAACCGCGGGCACGTCTACATCGCCGCGCTCGTGGACCCGCCCGGCGCCGACCCGGCGGATGTCTACTTCGCGCGCAGCGCCGACATGGGCCAGACCTGGAGCCCGCCGGTGCGGGTGAACAACGACCCGCCGCTCTCGACGAACTGGCAGTGGTTCCCCTCGATGTCGGTGGCGCCGAACGGCCGGATCGACATCACGTACAACAGCACGCACGAGGCGGGCGGGAGCGTCACGATGTCGCGCTTCTATTACACGTTCTCGAACAACGAGGGGCAGACGTGGTCGACCCCGGTCGCGCTCACGCCGCCGTGGGGCAGCACCATCGGCTGGCCGCAGCAGAACAAGATCGGCGACTACTACGACCAGGAGTCCGACGACGTCGGCGTCTTCATCGCCATGTCGGCGACGATGAACGGCGAGCAGGACGTCTACTTCATGCGCATCAACGACTGGGACTGCAACAAGAACGGAGTCCCCGACGCGCAGGACCTGATCGCGGGCACGCTGCACGATTGCGACCGCAACGGCATCCCCGATGAGTGCGAGATCGCCGCGGGGACGAAGCCGGACCTCAACGGCAACGGCATCCCCGATGGGTGCGAGTGCTACGCC
>CAZMPE010000103.1:0-7921 GCA_964567955.1 uncultured Phycisphaeraceae bacterium
CCCCGCTTTGGCGGCATCGACGATGAACTGGCCGAGCCCCCTGGTCATCGTGCCCGCGCGTTTCGCGGCCTTGAGGACGCTGGGCACCCAGTCCACGTGCGGCGCGAGCGTCGTGACGAGCCCGACGCCGGAGAGGGCGAGGATCACCTCGTCGGTCTCGCCGTCGAGCGCGAGCTTGCCGCCCTGGATCACGAGGTCGCGCACGTCGCCGACGACGAAGAAGTCCGCCGCGATCGCCCCGACGAGCGATTCGAGCGAGCCGCCGCCGCCGGTGACCGCCCCCATCCCCACGTCGCGGGCCCGCCGCAGGTAGCTGCCCTGCTCCTGCGCCGTCAGCCGCCGTTCCTCCTCCAACTCCGCGCGCCGATCCTTGTCTTCATTTGAGCTTTGAGCTTTTCGCTTTGAGCTTTCCTCGAGCCCCGCGTCCGCAACCATCAGCGCCTCGCCGTACCGGCCCGCCGATCGCAGGTAGCGCACCTCGCCCGCGTAATCGAACCCGGGCAGCTCGGCGAGCTGCAGCCGCGCCAATCGCGCCGGCGTGTCCGCCGCGACGATCCACAGGAGGAACGCCGCGATCGCGAGACGGACGAGATTCCACTTCGAGCGCCAGAGCCGTCTCACGGATGCACCTCGGATGCGCGGCTGCATGGCGCCGGCGAATGGCCGTTCGTGGTGCCGCCCCGATGGGGCTCGCTGTTGTGGGATGCCGGCCACCCGGGGCTCACGCCCCGGGCTACTGGATGCCGCCGCTCCGCGGCTCGCGCGCCGAATGACGTGTGCGCGGCGTTCATCAACACGGTGCAGGGTCCACCGGGGTCACGCAAGGCGGGGCATTTCACGGCCCGTACTCCACGACGTTGGCCACGGCGGGCGGGCTCTCCTCGAACGAGACGGTGACGGGCACATCGCCCACGACGCGCCGCACCATCGCCGCGACCTGTTCGCGCGTCGCCCGACGCACCTCTTCCGCGTCGTCGGGCGAGAGCGTCAGCCTTCGCGCCTCTTCGTACAGCCCGCGCCGCGCCTGGCCCAGCCAATACTCGCCCGCGCGGCTGCGGAGCCTTGCCCAACCGACGCTGACCTCCGCCTGTTCCTGCCCGCCGTCGACCTCGGTCGAGAGGCGGGTCGGCGCCGGCACGCGCACGTGGTACGCGCGCGAGACCGGGCTGTAGACGATCGCCTCGCTCTCGAGCCGCGACAGGTCGGTGCCGAACATCAGTCGCACGGGCGCCCGCACGCTCGCCGTCACGTCGCCGCGCCAGCTCTCGTCCGACCGCTCCGACCTCGCCTGCGTGTCGATGACGACGGTGACGAGCTTGAGCTCGCGCACGGCCCGCGTGACATCGGCCAGCGGGCGGAGGTTGCCGGCCGGGTCGAACTGGTCGTTGATCGCCCCGCCGCGGAGCGCCTCGCGCTCCATCGACCGCATCCACGACGCCGTCAGCCCGAAGACCGCGAGCGCAAGGGCCACCAGCACGACGGTTGAACGACGCATACGTCATGCATCGGCCGATCGGGCCCGCGGGCGTCAGGTCTCCGGCGGCAGGGCCGGGGCCGGGGCGGGTTCGGGCGGCGTCCGCCCGAGGATGTGGGCGACGATCCGGTCGGCGTGCACGTGGCAGTTCTCGATGAAGACGCGGAACCGCTTCTGCGTCCCCGCGGTCGCCGTGCCGGCGACGTACAGCCCGGGGACGTTCGTCTCCATCGTCTTGTTGTTGAAGACCGGGCCCCGCTGCTCGCCGGTCAGCTCGACGCCGGCCCCGGTCAGCAGCGACGAATCCATCTCGTACCCGGTCAGGAGCAGGACATCATCGGCCCCGACGTCGGTCTCCGGCCCGTCGCCCGACGCCGGCGCGAGCCGGACGGACCCCGCCGCGATCCGAACCGGCACGGTCGAGGCATGGAACGCCACCCGCCCGCTCTTGATCAGCCCGGCGAGCTCGGGCATCAGCCAGTACTTGATCCGCTTGTCGTCAAACGCCGCCTGCCGGTAGCTGATCGCCGCGCTCGCCCCGACCCGCTGCAGCCGGATCGCCGCCTCCACCGCCGAGTTCTTGCCCCCGACGATCAGCACGCGACGGCCCGCGTACCGGTGCGGGTCCTGGAAGTAGTGCGACACGTGCGGGAGGTCCTCGCCGGGGATGTTGAGCATCCGCGGCCGGTGCATGTCGCCGATCGCCGCGACGACGCGCCGGGCCGCGTGCTCCCCCGCCGTCGTCCGCAGCGCAAAGCCGCCCGCGACCGGCCTGATCTCCTCGACCCGCTCGAACGTCCGGATCTTCAGCCCGAACTGCGCGGCGACCCCCCGCAGGTACTGCAGGTACTCCTCGCGCGTCGCCTTGTCCTGAGTGGGCGTGACCAGCGGCACGCCGCAGATCGCGATGCGTTCGGGCGAACTGAAGAACCGCGTGCCCGGCGCCCACCAGCCGAGGGTCGACCCGATCGCGCCGGCGTCGATGTGCAGGGCCTCGATCCCCTCGCGCTGGAGCGCGACGGCGACGGCGATGCCGATCGGCCCGGCCCCGATGATGGCGGCTTCGGTCATGGTTCAAGCGTAAGCCGCCCGCGCGATCGAACAAAAAACCCCGCGTGCGCGGGGTTGAAGTGTCATCGAGTTGTCCGTGCCTCAGGACTTGCGGCCGAAGACCCAGCCCATGATGCCGAAGACCACCACCGCGCCCGCGGCTATGCCCGCCCACATCATCACGTCCTCGCCGATCATCATCACGATCGGCGCGTCGGTCATGCCGCCGAGCCCGAAGATCGTCAGCGCCAGCGTGAAGCCGAGCACCGCGATCATGCCGAACGACAGGCCGCCGGTCAGACCGGAGCCCGGCCCGTCGTAGGGGTCGGCCATCGCCGCGAGCATCGCCGCGCTCGGCGTGGCCGTCGCCGCCTCGGTCTCGACGCCGGTGGATTCGAACAGCGCGCCGGCGTCGGCGGGCTCAGCCGCGGTCTCCGCGGCGGTCGAGCCGTCCTTCGCGACGCCCTCGAGCAGGTCCTGCCCCAGCGACGTGTCGTCGGCCTCGCGCGTCAGGTCGAGCAGGCCCGAGCCCGAGCCGACGGTGTCCATCGCCAGCTCGCTGGCCGAGGTCTCCGTCACCTGCGTCACCGCCGAGGGGTCGGCCTCCTCGGTCTGGTCGGCGTCGAAGATGCTGATGCCGGTCTGCTCCTTCGGGCTCTCGAGGTTCATGCCCGTGCCCGAGTCGGACGCCAGCGAGATCAGCTCGCCGCTCTCGGCCAGCGGGATGCCCGTGCCGCCCTCGTCGTCGCCATGGGCGAGCAGGTCGACCTGGTCGACCTTGAACATCAGACGGTCGCGGTCGCGGAACTCCTGCAGCTGGCCCTTGGTGACCATCTGCTTGAGGGCGGCCTCGTTCGTCTTGAGCTTCGCCGCGGCCTCTTCGAGCGTATAGAAAAGCTTCGCCATACCTGCCTCCAGGCCGCTGCGGCCCGACATTGCCCACCATCCCGGCGCACCGTAACCCCCAGAAGCACCCAGGCCGGGTCGACAAGGTATCTTACACGCCGCAGCGGAGCAACCCCAACCCGAAACCCGCCTGTTCGGGGGCTTTTGGGGAGCTCACCCCACCTTCCGCGTCACGCTCACCGCCGCGTACAGGCCCGCGACGTCCTCGCGATTCAGCGTCCGCGGCGGGTACGCGCTGTTCAGCGGCTGCAGCCGGATCAGGCTCTCCCCCGCCGCGCCGGTCTCGAAGTACACCCGCTTGAACGTGCTCGCGTGGTCCGGCTCGACCCGCGCGAAGCAATCCATGCCGCTCTCGACCTTCTTCGCCGGGCTGAAGACCACGATGTCCCCCTCGCGATAGTCCGGCTGCATCGAGTCCCCCACCACCCGGGCCGCGAAGGCGTCCGGATCGGTCAGGTCCGGGGCCCGCACGAACTCGGCCGAGATGCGCGCGGGGTACCCGAGGTCGGTGAACTCCGTCGGGTACCCGGCCGCGACCTTGTTGATCAGCGGCACCTCCAGCGGCGGGCGGGGCGCCGGCGCATCCTTCTTGTCCGCGTTCGCGGGCGGGGCCAGCCGATCGACCAGCCGGCGCAGCTCCCCCGACCGGTACGCGTCATCGAGCGAGCCGCGCACCTTGCCGTCCCGGCCGATCCCGCCGGAGTCGAGGATCTCCGCCAGCCGCGACGCCGTCCGCTGCCGGCTGTGCAGGGCCGCGATCTCGCGCCGGACCGACGGCGGCGTGGCCTGCCAGCGCGCCGCCCGGATCAGCCGACCGGCCTCGAACCCCAGCGCCGTTTCCAGGCGCATAAGTAGTTCGTCCCCCGGCGGCTGGTCCCGACGCTCGTGCTCGATCAGCCAGAGATAGCTCCGGGCGCACCCGACCAGGTCGGCCAGGTGCTGCAGGGTCATCCGGCGCTCAGCCCGGCGGGCGCGCAGCA
The DNA here is from genome assembly GCA_964567955.1 of uncultured Phycisphaeraceae bacterium. Classification (GTDB taxonomy): domain Bacteria; phylum Planctomycetota; class Phycisphaerae; order Phycisphaerales; family UBA1924; genus CAZMPE01. Next base: position 4,411 of record CAZMPE010000103.1, read on the forward strand.
GGGCCCCGACCGTCTGCTCCGGCAGAAGGTCAAAGGAATCTGCATCGATCGACGGTCCCTGTGCGCTCATTTTGGTATCATACCAAACATACCCCTTGCGAAACGTCCTGTCAAGACGTACAACTCCCGTCGTGTTCACAATCCAGTGAACAAACGCCTTGGGAAGGTCTCGACAGGGGGTCATAGATGGTCAGCACCGAAAACCGGGCCTTGGGGGCTGAAAACGGGGGTATCGGGGTCGCGGAACGCCCGCGGGCGGCGGGGCCCATGGATCTGCGACGCCAACGCCAGCGGGCCCTGGTCGAGTGCATCCTCGCCCGGGCGGCGGAACTGATGCCGGACGACCGGGCCGTCCTCACCGAAGTCCTGGGGACCCAGCGATCGGTCGCGGCGGTGGCACGCCGGCAGAACCGCTGCGCCATGACCCTGCGCCGACGCGTGAAGCTGCTCATCCGGCACGTGCTCTCCCCCCGGTTCGTGTTCGTTCTCCAGGAACGTCCCAACTGGCCGGCCAGGCGGCGGGCGGTCGCAACCCTCTGCGTGCTGCAGATGCGATCGATGCGCGAGGCGACGCGCCGGCTCGGCCTCACCCACTACCAGGTCCGCCATGAGTTCTGGGCGATCGACGCCCTCGTCAAAGGAGCGCACCCGTGACCTCGACCCGAGTCCGAACCGCGATGGCGATCTTCGGCGTGGGGACGCTCAACGAGACGCCCCCGGACATGCGCGACGCGGCCCGCGAGCTCGATCGCGCGCTCGCCCCGGGCGGCATCGCCCTCGTCACCGGTCCGAGCGGATCCGGCAAGACGACGATCCTCAGAACCCTCGAACGCACGCTCCGGCGCGCGGGCCGATCGGTCGTGCGCACCCGCCCGCCGGGATGCGCGACCGCCCTCGACGCGGTCCGCGCGCCCTCGCTGGACGCGGCCCTCGCGCTCCTCGCTCGCGCCGGGCTGGCGGACGCGACGCTCCTGGGTCGCCGGGGCGACCGCCTCTCCGAGGGGCAGCGGGCCCGCCTCGCCCTGGCCACCGCGATGGGCGAGGCGAGCGAAGGGTGCACGCTGATCGCCGACGAGTTCGCATCCAGCCTCGACCGCACGACGGCGATCTGCCTCGCCCGCACGCTGCGCCGGTGGTCGCGCACGACCGCCGTGCGCGTCGTCGTCGCCACGGCGCACGACGACATCCTCGGGACGCTCGCCCCCGATGTCCTCGTCCACATGCCCCTCGACGGGCCCCCCACCATCCACACTCGCGCAGGGACCAACACATGACCGCCGTCTTCACACGCCATCTCCCGCTCCGTGCTTCTCCGCGTCCGTCCATCGTCGGCCTCTTTCGAGAGGTCGGGCCGGGCGTCGAGCCCGCCGACCGACTCGTCATCGAGCCGGGCGACGCAAGGGACGCCGCGCGGCTCGCGCGCTTCCCCTACCGGGCCGGCCCGCCCGCGACGTGCGCGCTCGCCCTGCGGGCCCGCGACGGGCGCGAGACCGTCGGCGCCCTCGTCGTCTCCATGCCCACCCTCAACGGCGCCTGGCGCAACATCGCCTGGCCCGGACGCTACCGGAGCGGCGACAAGCGGCGCGACGCCCGGCGCCTCAACGACGAAGTCCGGTCCATCTCGCGCGTCATCGTCGATCCGCGCTGGCGCGCCGTCGGCGTCGGGACACGCCTCGTCCGCGCCTACCTGCGCGACCCCATCACCGAGCGCACCGAGGCCGTCGCCGCCATGGCCGGGCACTGCCCCATCTTCATCGCCGCGGGCATGCGCGAGTGCCGCACGCCGCCGACCCGCGCGGACGAACGCCTGCTGCGTGCTCTCGCGGCCGCCGGGCTCGAGCCGGGGGACCTGGTCTCCGGACGTTGGGCCGACCGCGTCGAAAACGCGCTGCGCACGTGGGCACGCTGGTCGCGCGCGACACGACGGTTCGCGCAGGATCCGCTCCCGCAACTCGCCCGGCTCGCCGCGGCACGCCTGCTCTCGCCCCGCATCGCGTACGTATCGGGATAACAAGGAGGGACGCCGACATGGCACACACCGACACCCCCGCATGGCCGCGCGACGACCAGGCGCTGCACGACTGGATCCGCCAGAACCTGAACGTGAACATCGCGCGCACGCCCATGCTCGACGGGTGCAGCGCGCCCTTCGACTACATCCGGCACGCCTTCTTCGACGACGGGCCCTCGCCCGACTGCATCGTCTGGGCCAATCGCGGCGGGGGCAAGACGTACCTCGGCGCCCTCGCCACCGCCCTCGACCTCGCCTTCAAGCCCGGGATCGAGGTCCGCATCATCGGCGGGTCGCTCGAGCAGTCCCGGCGCATGCACGCCCACCTGCGCGCGTTCTTCGACACCGACGCCCTCCGGTCCCTCGTCAAGGGCCGCATCACCGACCGCCGAATCCGCACGACCAACGGCGGCGCCGTCGAGCTCATGGCCCAGTCCCAGACCTCCGTCCGCGGCACACGCGTCCAGCGGGTGCGCTGCGACGAGGTCGAGCTCTTCGACCCGGCCATCTGGGAGGCGGTCCAGCTCACGACGCGCTCGAAGGACTGCTCCGGCCGGCTGGTGCGCGCGGGCATCGAGTGCCTCAGCACCATGCACGTGCCGCACGGGCTGATGCACCGGCTCGTGCGCGAGGGCGGCCGGCGCATCTTCCGCTGGGGCGTGATGGATGTGCTGGAGAAGTGCGACGACCGCTACGAATGCGCCGCCTGCCCGCTCCTGCCCGAGTGCGACAAGCGGGCGAAGACCAAGGCCGACGGGCACGTGAGCATCGCGGACGCGATGGCCATGAAGGCCCGCGTCTCGGCCGCCGCGTGGGAGTCGGAGATGCTCTGCCTGCGCCCCAGCCGGACGGACGCCGCCCTGCCCGAGTTCGACCCGCGCGTGCACGTGGTGCGCGACGACCCGGCGGGCCCCGTCACCTGGCTCGGCGGCGTGGATTTCGGCTATCGCGCGCCGACCGTCGTGCTGTGGGGCGCGCTCGACCACGCCGACGTCCTGACCATCGTCGGCGAGCACGTCGAGAGCGGCCTCATCCTCGACGGGCACATCGAGGCGATGCGACGCGCCCCCTGGCCGCGGCCGGACTGGCTGGGCATCGACCCGGCGGGGGCCCAGGTCAACGACCAGACGGGGACGAACAACGCACATGTGCTGCGACGCGCCGGGTTCGCCGTGCGCTCGCGCCCGAGTTCCGTGGCAACCGGGCTCGAACTGATCCGCGCCCGCCTCCGCCCCGCGCACGGCCCGCCACGCCTGTTCATCCACGAGCGCTGCGCCCGCCTGATCGCCTCGCTGGAGTCGCACCGCTTCAAGCCGGGCTCGGAATCGGAGAACCCGCTCAAGGACGGCTCGGACCACGCCGTGGACGCCCTGCGATACATGCTCGTCAACCTGTCGGGCGCGACGGCAACAGGGAACTACCTCGTCGCGTGCTGATTCTCCTTGGTTCCTCCCCCTCCTTCGGATAGGCTCAACCCATGCTCCAAACACACAGAGTTGC
>CAZMPE010000104.1:0-7868 GCA_964567955.1 uncultured Phycisphaeraceae bacterium
CGAAGGGGCCGTCCGGACCGCCCGGAGCGCCGCCGAACGCCGCGCGATAGATCGGCGCGCGCACCGCCGGCTGCTTGTCCAGAAGCTTGCGGTCATCCTCGTCACGCGCTGCCGCCGATGACACCGCGCCCGCCAACACGGCCAGACCGATGCAGGTGCGAGAGACCGTTCCGGCGAACAGCCGTGATCGTCCATATGACATGAGGAGTTTCTCCGCTAGAGGGGTACCGATTCGTCATCCGGAACCAACCGGTTCCCCAGAATACGGTGGGACCCCCCAGATCACAACATATTCCTGGGACATGGCCCGGAGGCACAACGCCGGGGCCGCGGCAGCCGCCGGGTACACTCCCGGAACGCCCTCAAGGAGCCCCGAGATGTTGTCCCACTTTGCCCGTCTCTGCCTGGCTCTGAGCCTGGCCGGCCTCTTCCTCGCCGCCGCCGCGCCGTCCCGCGCGTGGAACGCCCACGGCCATCGCACGATCACCTACCTCGCTCTCGACGGCCTCCCCGCCGACATGCCCGCCTGGCTGCGCGAGAGCGCGTACGCCAACATGATCGCCGAGCAGTCCACCGAGCCCGACAAGTGGCGCGCCACCCGCACGCCCCCCATGGGCCACGAGAACAGCCCGGATCACTACCTCGATGTCGAGGACCTCGCCCAGTTCGGGCTCTCGCTCGAGACGCTCCCGCCCATGCGCTACGACTACGTCCGCGCCATGGCGATCGCCAAGCACGAGCACCCCGATCGGATCGCCCCCTACGACGCCGCGCGCGACAGGGACCGCAGCCGCGAATGGCCCGGTTTCGTCGCCCACGCGATCACCGAGCACTACGCCAAGCTCCAGTCCGGCTTCAACACGCTCCGCTTGCTGGAGGCCTCCCCCTCCGCCGATCCCGCCCACGCCTACAGGATCACGCTGGCACGCTCCAACGTGATCTATCACATGGGCGTTCTCAGCCACTTCGTCGGCGACACGGCCCAGCCGCTCCACACCACCCGGCACCATCACGGGTGGGTCGGCGAGAACCCCCGTGGATACACCACCGAGTACGGCTTCCATTCCTACATCGACGGCACGGTCCTCGAGATCCACCGACTCGATTTCGATTCCCTCCGCCCCGGCATGGACTACACCCGGACGGTCCGCCGGGACGACCCCTGGGCCGACACGCTCGCGCACGTCCGCCGGTCCTTCGAGGCCGTCGAGCCGCTCTACGCACTGCAGAAGGACGGATCGCTCGAACGCGAGCCCGGAAAAGAGTTCATCAGCGCCCGTCTGCGCGACGGAGCCTCCATGCTCTCGGCCATGTACGCCGCGGCGTGGCGGGCCGCGGAGCCCACCGACGAACAGATGACCGCGTTCCTCCGGTACAACTCCGTCGACCCCGCGCGCCTCCCGGTGCTCGCCCCCGCGCCGCGCTAGCGCGATCAGACCACAACAATGAAAAAGGCCAGTTGACTCTTGCGAGCCAACCGGCCAACACGAGGAGGGGAGTCCTTCAAGCCCTCCGGGCGTCGCTGCCCGGGAGCGATCGATCGTGATTCTGTCCGTCTGCGGCGCGGGCCCATCCCACAAGCTCGTGCGCCGTTCGATTTCTGCGCGGCAGTCTAATCGCCCCATTTCACGCTCGATAGAGGTAAACCACCTCATTTTCGAGTGTCAAAGTGGAGGAAGATGTCCCCTGAATCTCAGGGGCGCGCGAGCCCCTCGCGGATCGCATACCGGGCCAGCTCGACCCGGTCATGGATGTCCAGTTTGTTCATCAGGCTCATGCTGTGGTTGTCCACGGTCTTGACGCTCAGGTGCATGAGCTCGGCGATCTCGCGCTTCGAAAGCCCCTGCGCGATGTACTGGAGGACCTCGAGTTCGCGCGACGAGACCGTCGACCCCCGCGTGGGGGCGGGCTCGGCCAGCCGCACCCCGCCGGATTCAACCACGATCCGCGCCTCCACCTCGGGCGAGAAGTACGTCGCCCCGGATGCAACCAGCCGGACCGCGTTAGCCACCACTTCAGGGGGCTCCCCCTTGGTGATGTACGCCGAAGCCTCGACCGCCAGCGCCTGCTCGATGTACCGGTCCTGCACGAATGCGCTGAGCATGATGATCCGCGTCCGCTCGCTCCGCGCCCGAATCGTCCGCGCGGCGTCGAAACACAGCAGCCCCGGCATGTCGATGTCCATGATCAGCACGTCGGGCCGCAGCCGCATGACCTCGACGATCGCCTCGTCGGCACTCCCGACCGTCCCCACCACCGCGATGCCGCCCGTCGACCGCAGCCAGCTCACCAGCGTCTCACGCACCAGGGCGTGGTCGTCGGCAAGAACGACGGTGATCGGCCGTGACACGCGCCGGGCCTCCTTCAGGCGAACGGGCGATTGAGAACACGCCCCACCGCCGCCGCCAGTTCGGACATCTGGAACGGCTTCCGCACCACCAGCATATCCGCGGCAAGGTCCGCCGAATCGATCTCGCTCTGCTCCTCGGAGAGGAGGATCACGGGCGCCGTCTGTCCGTCGGCACGCAGCGCCCGCACGCACTCGAGGCCGGGCTGATCCACCAGGGTCCCGTCGACCACCATGAGCCGGACCGCTCCATGCCGGGCGCGGCACGCGGACAGCAGATCCCGTGAGTTGGCCGTCGGCATCACCTCGTACCCGGCCGACGCCAGCATCGACGTGATCAGCTCACGCACGTACCGGTGGCTCTCGGCCAGCACCACCACCTCGCCGCCCCCGCTCGGCGGGACGGTCGGCGCCTCGAGGCTCTCGACACGCTCCGGAGCGCTCACCACGGGCAGATCAATGACGAACGTCGTCCCGGCGCCGACTTCCGAACGCACCTCGACCCGCCCGCCGTGGCTCTTCACGATGCTGTGCACGATCGGCAGCCCCAGCCCCGTTCCCTCCGTCGGGGGCTTCGTCGTGAAGAACGGCTCGAAGATCCGCGGCAGGATGTCCCCGGGAATCCCCACCCCGGTATCGGAGACGGTCAGGCGGACCATCCGGTCCGGCGTCCCGTCGCTCCGCCCGTTCGGCCCCGCTTCCACCCAGGAGAGCGAGAGCCGCAGCCGCCCGCCGTCGGGCATGGCGTCGCGCGCGTTGATCGCCAGGTTCATGATCACCTGCTGGAGTTGCGTCGCGTCCCCGTTGACCCAGGGCGGCGTCGCGCAGTCGGAATCGGTGACGATCGCGATCCGCGTGGGGATGGTCCGCCGCAGCAGCCGCACCGCGTCCTCGATCACGCGGTCCAGCCGCACCGGCGCACGCTCGCCCGACGTCTCGCGGCTGAACGTCAGCAGCGCCTTCGAGACGCCCGCCGCCTGCTTCGCCGCGTCCTCGACCCGATCGAGCGAACGGATCGCGGGGTGCTGCGGGCTGAGCGTCTTGCGCGCCAGCGCCGTATGCCCGAAGATGGCGGTCAGCAGGTTGTTGAAGTCGTGCGCCACGCCGCCGGCGAGCTGCCCCACCGCCTCCATCTTCTGCGCCTGCCGCAACTCGTTCTCCAGTTGCACGCGCTCGCTCACGTCCTCCGCGATCCCGGCGAGCCTCAGAACCTTCCCCTCGGCGTCCGTGATCCGCGTCCCCGAGTCGTGAATCCAGCGCACCTTCCCGTCGGGCCGCACGATCCGGTAGTTCACGGTGTACTCGGCCGCCGTCTCCCCCTTCATCCACCGTTCGTAGCCCCGCCGGATCTCTTCGCGATCGTCGGGGTGCAGCGTCTCCAGCCAGGTTCCCCGGGCGCGGAAGACCTCCGACGCCGGGCGGCCCCAGACCCGCTCGAACGCCGGGTTCACGTACACCGACCGCTCCGGCACCAGATCGACGATCCAGAAGACCTCCCGCACCGACTCCGCGAACTGGCGGAACCGCGCCTCGCTGTCGCTCAAGGCCTGGAACGCCCGCCTCCGATCGGTGATGTCCAGGCACATCGCCACGAGCCCGATCGGCCGGCCTTCGGCGGATTTCAGCACCGTGTTCCGCCATTCGCACGTGATCACCGACCCGCTCTTCGTCACATTCTCGTTCGTGCCGTCCAGCTGGCCCACCCCCTGCATCATCCGCAGGAACAGGTCGTCCACGAACGCGCGGCTCGATTCGGGAACCACCAGCGGCCGCGGGTCGCGTCCGCGCATCTCGTCGAACGTGTACCCGAAGATCCGCTCCGCCGCCGGATTGACATAGGTCACGCGGTGATGCTCGTCCAGCACGATGCACCCCACCGGCAGACGGTCGAGCGTCATCTGCAATCGCTCGAGCAACTCGGCCCGCTCCTGCTCCAGCCGGCGGCGCGCCTCGTCCGCGGCCACCCGCTCGGTGATGTCGTTCACCAGCACGACCTCCGCCTCGCGACCCCCGAAGATCAGCGAGTGCGTCGTGATCTCGGCGAAGAGGATCGACCCGTCCTTGCGCTGGTGACGCCAGATCCCGGCACGGTTCAGGCCCTCCTTCACCTGGCGCGCGCTCTCGAGAAAGCCCCGCGCATCCTCCGGCGGGCGGATATCCACCACCGTCCGGGAAAGGAACTCCTCGCGCGAATACCCGTAGTGCCGGATCGCCGCCTCGTTCACCGCCAGAAACGCGAACGTCTGCAGGTCGTACACCCACAGCGGTTGCGGATTGTGGTCGAACAGCATGCGGTACCGGAGCTCGGACTCGCGCAGCGCACCCTGCGACGCGCGAGCCTCCGAGATATCACGGACGAACCCGCTGAACATCGTCCTGCCGCGCGTCCGTAGAGGGGAAACCGCCAACTCCATGGGAAACTCGTGACCGTCCCGGCGCAGCCCCGTCACCTCGATGCGCCGGTTCAAGATCTCGCCCTCGCCGGATTCGTTGAATCGTCGCAGCCCCGCGGCGTGCGCGCCGCGCAGCCGCTCGGGGATCAGCAACTCTCCCAGCGAACGCCCCAGGGCTTCGCCCGCGGTCCAACCAAAGATAGCTTCGGCGCGGCCGTTCCAGCCCGTGATCACGCCCGCTTCGTCCATTGTCACGACACCGTCCAGGGCGCTCTCCACGATCTGACGCGTGTGCTCCTCGCGCTCGCGCAGGTCCACCGTCACCTGCTGCAACTGCCGTCCCTCGTCCTCCAGCAGCACCACCACCATCCCGATCGCGATCAGCGTCTGCAGCAGCAGGTCGGCCAGGCTCGTGAACCTCAGGATCGAGTAGGACGTCGGCCCGAACACGTCAAACAGGAACATCCCGAAGTAGTGAAACTGCTCCAGCGCATACAGCCCGAACCCGGCCACCAGCAGGCCCGGGCCCAGCCCCCCGCGCCGCCACCCCGTGCGCGCCACCAGGATCGCCGCGATCACCATCACAAGACCCGCCACCAGCGAACGCCCGCCGACGCGCGCAAACACCCTTGTACCCGGCGACAGATCCATCGTGGCCGCCGTCAGCGCGATCGACCCCAGCACCACCCCCACGAGCAGACCCCACCGCAGCCGCCCCCCGTGCCGCCCGATCCCCGCCATCCCGAGCACGCCCGTCAACAGAAAGAGTGAGTGCAGGTACCCCGACGACAGCGAGCCGACCGGGACGATCCACCGGTACCACGGTGCCGGAACGACACCCACCGCCGTCGACGCCGACGCCGCCACCACGTGGTACACGGCCAGCCCCAGCCACGCCAGCATCCAGTCCTGCAGGTACCCCTTTCCGTGCTTCCGCCACAGATGAAACAGCAGCCCCGCGAAAATGAGGTTCGCCGCGATCTGCTGAACGAACATCGCGAGAACAATCGAGTCGTCGTTCGACATGGAACCCCGAGGGCCGACCGCCGACCCGCGGCACCCATCGCCGCGGAAATCGCTCGGCCTTTGATCCGCGCATGCTACCCGGACGACCCGCCGCGCCAACCCCCAACCCGCCCCCGGCGATCCGATCCTCTCTCGACGGGCACTCAGGGCCGCTCACGGTGCGAATGAACCTCGAGAACCGGACGTATCCGCGTCTTTCCACCCGGCCCGCGCGCCTCGAGAACCGCGCCATCAGAGCCCCCGGCGGACCACGCGTGGCCCGTGACCTCCGCCCCCCGCTCCACGCCGCCGTCGATCACCCACACCGTCGAGCCCGGCGTCACCTCGCCCCGCCACCCCGATCCATCCGCCGATGTCCACGCGATGAACGGTCGCCCGTCAACCATGCTCCGGTGATACGCAACCAGCGCATCCAGCTCGCCCGGCGTCAGCGATGACTGAGCCGGCCCCACCACCATCTCGCGCACCTTCTCTTGGAACGTCTCGGACGCCGGGTCGAGCACGAACGGCATCGCGTACAGGTACCCGTACGACCCGTGGCACCGCGCGCAGTGATCCTCGAAGTACGAGATCGGACCGAACGCCGCCGCCGTCGGCCGGGGCCCCGGCGACGGCCGCTCCGCGCCGCACCCCGCCAGCGCGAGCGCCAGCACGCCGCACGCTCTAACGCCCGCGCGCATGGGTGATCCGGTAGATCCGGCCCGGAGAATCGCTGCTGAACAGGATCGAGCCATCGGGCGCCTGCACGCAATCCACCGGACGGATCCGCGCCCGGCCCCGTTCATCAACCCCGCTCACGATCTTCACAAGCCCCACCGGCCGCCCCGCCCGGTCGCTCCCCTCGTCATGGTCAAACAGCACCCGCGCCACGCAATAGCCGACCGGCTTCGAGCTGTTCCACGACCCGTGCGCCGCGACGAAGATGTCCCCGCCGTGATCCGCCGGAAACGCACCCGTCCGCTCGTTCAACGCCGGATCGACAAACGTCCACCCGTTGCACGCCCAGTGCGCCCCCACCGACCACTCCGGCGCCGTCGTCTTCGACGTCAGCTCGTTGATGTCCGGACGGTCCATGTACTCGTACCGAGGCAGCCGATCGCCGACCACGAACGGATGCCCGTAGAACCCGCCCTCCACGTACAGGTTCAACTCGTCCGGCGGGTTCAGGTCCGTCACCGGCTGGTTCCCGTCCGTGTCGCCCACGCGTCGGCCGAACCAGTCCGAGCCGTGATCGAACCCCCAGACCTCCCGCGTCCCCGGACGCAGCCGGTACTTCTCCGTGTTCCGGATGCCCGATGAAAAGAGCCGCCGGTCCGAACCGTCCGGCGTGTAGAACCAGAGCTTCTGCCGGTCCGTCCCCGTCTCGTCCGTGATGTTCCCGCTGTCGCCGATCGATGTGTAGAAACCCTCCGGCGTCACGAGAATGGGCCGCCACCAGTGCCCGCCCCGCGGCAGCCCTTTGAGAACATCCACCACCTCGTCGGCCTTGCCGTCAGCGTCCGTGTCGCGCGCCCTGTGGATCGAGCCCGACGTCGTGAACCAGAGCCACCCGTCGTAGAAGTGAAGGCCGTGAACGGAGCGGTAACCGGTGACGAACGTCTCGATGCGGCGCAGCTCGCCCCCCGTGTCGCTGAACGTCACGATGTCGCCCGATTCGGGACGCGACACGTACAGCGTCCCGCCCTCGCCGAACTCCATGAACCGCGCCCCGGGCAGGTCCTGCACCGCCACCGCCACCGAGTACCCCTCCCGCACCCACAATCCGTCGGGCGGCTCGGCACAGGCTTGGGACGCGGCAAGAACGAGGACGGATAGGGCGACCGAACGGCTCATGTCAGGGGTCTCCGTACGACTCTGGATGTGGACTGTAGCGACGGCGACCTCGCGCCGCGTGCCGGACCCGCCATACGCTTGCCCATGCCGCTCCGCATCGGGATGTTCCTGTACCCCGCGATCGCGTTCTTCGCACTCCGATCAAAGAAGTCGCCGCCCGAGATGCTCTGGAAAGTCGGCGCCGTCTCGCCGGAGACCGCCGTGCGGCCCGAGGGCATCGGCATCACCGATCACCGCCTGGTCGGGGACTACATCCGCAGCGGAATGAT
>CAZMPE010000105.1:0-7846 GCA_964567955.1 uncultured Phycisphaeraceae bacterium
TCGCGAAAAGCCGGTCGTCCGCGTACGCCCCGCCCGTCGTCAACGCGTTGAAGAGCGTGCTCTTCCCGGCGTTCGTGTACCCGACAATCCCCGCCGTGAAGTAGTCCGTCTTCCGTTCCCGCACTTCGCGCCGCTTCCGCTCCTGGATCTCCCGCAACTCCCGCTGCAGCAGCACGCGCTTGTTCTGCACCAGCCGCCGGTCGATCTCGAGCTGCTGCTCGCCCGGCCCGCGCGTCCCGATCCCCCCGATCCCGCCGCGCCCCACGATCCGTTCGAGGTGGTCCCACATCGCCCTCAGCCTCGGGTACGTGTACTCGAGCTGCGCCAGCTCCACCTGCAGCTTCGCCTCGTGCGTCGTCGCGCGCCCCGCGAAGATGTCCAGGATCAGCTCGCTCCGGTCGATCACCTTCCGCCCCGTCGCCTCCTCGATGTTCGCGATCTGCTTCGGCGCCAGGTTGTGGTCAAAGACCACCGTCGACGCGTCCAGCATCTCGCACAGACCCTTGAGCTCGACGACCTTCCCCGACCCCATGAACGTCCCGGAGACGGGCCGGTCCAGCGACTGCGTCAGCTCGCCCACCACCGTCCCGCCCGCCTGCTCCACCAGCGACCGCAGCTCCCCGAACGGGTCCGAATGGTCGTACCGCGAGTCCGGCAGCCGCAGCGCGGCCACCACCACCCGTTCAGCCTGGACATTGATCGACGTGCGTTCCTTCGGGGCCGGCATGCGGCAACTGTAGGGACGGCCCCCGTCTACGATTCCACGACCGCATCCCCCGGAGGAACCCGTGAAGATCACTGCCGGCTGGTACCAGAAGTCCCTCGTCGCCATCCTCGGCGTCGCCGTCATCGGATCGACGTTCGCCCTCACCCGCCAGCGCGACTACGCCTTCTTCGACCCGCTCGTCGCGATCAAGGCCGCGGTCAGCGACCGCTACGTCGACGCGCCCGACGAGAACGCCATGCAGCTCGGCGCCATCAACGGCATGATCGAGGCCCTCAACGACCCATACACCGAGTACGTTCCCCCCGCCCGCACCCGCGAGTTCCGCAAAGACCTCACCGGCGACTTCGTCGGCATCGGCGTCCAGGTCGTCGTCCGGGACGGCTGGCTCACCGTGGTCTCGCCCATGGAGGACACGCCCGCCTTCCGCGCCGGCGTCATGGCCGACGACCGGATCGTCGAGATCGACGGCGCGTCCACCTTCGGCCTCACCACCGAAGAGTGCGTCGAACTCCTCACCGGCGAGCCGGGCAAGCCCGTCAACATCACCGTCGAACGCGGCGGCAAGAGCGGCCAGCGCCTGCCCATCGCCATCGTCCGCGAGCGCATCCAGGCCCGCTCCGTCAAGGGCTTCCACTGGGACGGCGGCGTCGACGGGGCGCCCGGCCAGTGGCGCTATTTCGTCGACCCGCAGCGCAAGATCGCCTACGTCCGCCTCACCCAGTTCATGCCGACCAGCGCCGATGAGATGAGAGCCGCGCTCGAAGCCGCCGGCGCCTGGAAGGGCGATGTCGGCGGCCTCGTCCTCGACCTCCGCTGGAATCCCGGCGGCCTCCTCAAGGACGCCATCGCCATCTCGGACTTCTTCCTCAAGGAGGGCGTCATCGTCTCCACCCGCGGGCGCGCCCACAACGAAGAAATCGCTCGCGCCGAGCCCGACGGCACGCTCCCCGACTTTCCCGTCGTCGTCCTCCTCAACGGCCAGAGCGCCTCCGCCAGCGAGGTCCTCGCCGGCGCCCTTGTCGAGAACGATCGCGCCGTCGTCGTCGGCACCCGAAGCTTCGGAAAGGGCCTCGTCCAGGCCGTCCTCGGCATCCCCTCCACCGACGGCGGACAGCTCAAGATCACCGAGCAACGCTACTACCTCCCCTCCGGACGCAGCATCCAGCGCACCGACGACTCCGCCGAGTGGGGCGTCGACCCGACCCCCGGTTTCTACGTCCCTCTCGAGGACTCCGAACTCGTCGAGCTCATCCGCATCCGCCGGCAGGAAGAGATCATCCGCGCCGCCGGCGAAGACGCCGCCGACCAGAACTGGTCCGACCCCGCCTGGATCCTCGAACACCTCAAAGACCCGCAGCTCGCCGCCGCCATCAAGGCCGTCCAGGGCCGCATCGACACCGGCGTCTGGACGCCGACCGGGTTGGAGAACGCCGGCGGCGGCGCCATCGCCCTCGACGAGCTCAAACGCGCCCGCACCGTCCGCGAACGCATGGTCCGCGACATCATCCGCATGGACAAACGCATCGCGACCCTCGAATCCACCGCCGCGCCCGATGACGAGGCCTCCGCCATCGACTTCTGGGACGACGCGATCGACCTGACCGGCGGCCGGCTCATCGTCCGCGACAAGGACGGCAAGGAAATCGCCAACCTCCGCATCACCGGCAATAACCTCGAACGCTGGCTCATCGACGCCGACGTCCGCAAGCAGGAGTAGCGCCACGCGCCCATGCTCGTCCTCGGTATCGAAACCTCCTGCGACGAGACCGCCGCCGCCGTCGTCGAGGACGGCCGAAACGTCCTCACCAACATCGTCGCCTCGCAGTTCGACATCCACGCCGAATACCAGGGCGTCGTCCCCGAACTCGCCAGCCGCGCCCACGCCGAACGCATCCTCCCCGTCGTCAACGCCGCCACGGGCCCGATCGGCCTGGACCGCATCGACGCCGTAGCGGTGGGGCACCGGCCCGGCCTCATCGGCTCCCTCCTCGTCGGTGTCGCCGCCGCCAAGGCGCTCGCCTGGTCGCTCGGCAAGCCGCTCGTCGGCGTCGACCACGTCCACGCCCATCTCTATTCAGGCCTGCTCGACGGCACTGACGACGCGGCACGCAGTACGCAGCACGAACCCGCCTTCCCCGCCCTCGGCCTCGTCGTCAGCGGCGGACACACGGCCATCTACCGCTGCGACTCGCCCGTCGATACCGTGCGGCTCGGCGCCACCATCGACGACGCCCTCGGCGAGGCCTTCGACAAGGCCGCGACCATCCTCGGCCTTCCCTACCCAGGCGGCCCCAGCCTCGACCGCCTCACCCAATCGCCCGGCGCCGACGATCGCGCCCACGACTTCCCCGTCAGCCGCCTCGCACCCGGATCGCTCGACTTCAGCTTCTCCGGGCTCAAGACCTCGCTCCTCTACGCCGTCCGCGGCAAGCCGCGCCCCGGCGGCGGCTTCGAACGCGACCATTCCTGGCTCAACGAATCTTCCCGCGCCGACCTCGCCGCGAGCTTCCAGCGCGCCGCCATCCACGCCGTCATCCTCAAGCTCGAACGGGCCCTGGAGCGAGCCAACGCCGACGGCCCGCCCTGCCGCGCCCTCCTCGCCGGCGGCGGCGTCACCGTCAACTCGCGCCTCCGGCGTGAGTTGCAGGATTTCGCCCGCGCCAACGCCCTCGACCTCCGCTTGCCCCCCGCACCGTATTGCGTCGACAATGCCGCCATGATCGCCGGGCTCGGCTACCACCTGCTCCGCGCCGGACGCACCGCCGGGCTCGACCTCGCCGCCATGCCGACCACCGCATGCTGAGCACCCTCGCCATCGTCCCGATCGTCCTCGCCGCGCAGCCCGCCGCGCCCGCCGATCTCCCGCTCACCGCCTACACCCGTTCCGAGATCCAGGGCTGGACCGTCCTCGCCCACCCCGACGCCGGCGCCGACGCCATCCGCCTCCGCCGCGTCCGCGCCGCGCTCACCACCGATCTCGAGAACGTCGCCCGTGTCGTCCCGGCCGCCGCCCTCGCCCGCCTCCGCCGCACGCCCGTCGTCATCACCCCGACGACCGCCGCGCGCGAGGGCCTCTCCGGCCGCGGCATGTGCTACCACGCCTCCGCCGGCTGGCTCACCGCCAACGGCTTCGACGCCGCCCGCGAAGGCACGATCGAGATCTGCAACATGGACGACTTTCTGGTCTGGCGCGCCGAGCAGCCCATGATGACCTTCCACGAGCTCGCCCACGCGTACCACGCCTCGATCGGCTTCGATCGCGCCGATGTCGCCGAGGCGTTCGCCGCCGCGCGCGACTCCGGCCTCTACGCCGCCGTCGCCTTCGTCCTCGCCCCGGAGGGCCAGACCCGCCGCGCCTACGCCCTCAACAACGAACGCGAGTACTTCGCCGAACTCAGCGAGGCCTACTTCGGCCGCAACGACTACGCCCCGTTCACCCGCGACGAGCTGCGCGCCTACGACCCCGCCGGCTTCGCCCTCGTCGAGCGGCTCTGGAATCTCCCCGCCGAAACCGCAGCGCCCCCATGACGCACCCCGCCGCCATCGACGAGGCCGAACTCCTCAAGCAGTGCGACGTGGGCAAGACCCGCGCGGGCGGACCCGGCGGCCAGCATCGCAACAAGGTCGAGACCAAGGTCATCCTGACGCACCGCCCCAGCGGCATCGCCGCCCACGCCGGCGAGCGCCGCAGCGCCGTCGAGAACCAGCGCGTCGCCCTTTTCCGACTCCGCCTCCTCCTCGCCGCCGGCCTCCGCCGCCCCGTCCCCATCGGCGACGCCCGCTCGCCCCTCTGGCGAACACGCTGCACCGGCGGACGAATCGCCTGCAACCCCGAGCACCGCGACTACCCCGCCATGCTCGCCGAAGCCCTCGACATGATCGAAGCGTGCGCCCTCGACCCGAAGAAGGCCGCGCTCCGCCTCGAATGCACCGCCAGCCAGCTCATCAAGCTCGTCAAGGACTGCCCGCCGGCCTTCGAACGCTGGAACCGCGACCGGCACTCCCGGGGCGAGCACGAACTCAAATAGGGGCCCTGCCGGCCTGAGCCTCTGGCCCGCCCGCCGAGGATCGCTCGCCTCTCCGGGCCGGCCCGGTGCCGGCCACTAATCTCCGTACCGCTCCCGCAGCTTCGGGCTCAGCCGCAGCAACAACTGCACCCGCTCAAACTCGTCCACCCAGTCCTGCGTCGACGCGTTGAGTTCATCCTGCGCCAACGGCGCGCCGGGCAGCGGGCACGACGGCCCCAGCTGCCGCGCCGCCAGCGCGCGATACCGGCTCAGCGTCCGGTCCCCCAGCAGCCCGCAGAACTCGAAGTCCTCGTTCAGAAAGATCACCGTCGGCACCCGCAGCCCACCGCAGATCATCACCGGATCCGACAGATCCCGGTGCTCGTCGCGATCAAGGAACCGCACCGCCACCCGCCCCGGGTTCGCCTCCTCGATCCGCCGCAGGATCGGGCACTGCTGCACGCAGTCCCCGCACCACGTCCCCGACAGCACCAGCACGTTCATCCGCCGCACGAACGACTCGACCAGCCCGCGTTGCGGGCCCGTCAGCGCCGCACGCTCCAGCACCTTCGACCAGTTCTCGATGTGCGCCGGCTTGCCGCTCTTCACGTACGCGTCGTAACCCAGCGCGCCCGTGAACTTCGATTCCAGCAGCGTCGTTGTGACCAACCCTTCCCCCTTTCTAGAAACGCTCCGCGTCGTTCTGCGGCGCCAGCGGCGAGACCTGGCTCGGCTGCCCGTTGATCGTCGTTCCGCCCTGGATCCCCGCCGTCACGTTCCTCAGGAAGTCATGCGGGAAGTTCAGCTTCGGCTGCGTCGCCTCGTCCAGCGCCGCCCGCTGCTCCGCCGTCAGCGTGATGTCCAGCGCCGCCAGGTTGGAATCCAGTTGCTCCATCGTCCGCGCCCCGAAGATCGTGCTCGACACCCCGGGCCGGTTCTGCACCCAGCTCAGCGCCACCTGCGCGGGAGTCGCTCCCGTCTGCTTCGCCGCCGCGACAAGCGCATCGATCACCCCGAACGTCCGGTCCGTCAGGTGCCGCGTCACCCACTCGCTCGTCCCGCGCCCCTCCTTCGGCACGCCCGTCCGCGTGTACTTCCCGGTCAGAATCCCGCCCTTCAGCGGCGACCACGGCGTCACCCCCATCCCGAACTCCTGCGCCATCGGGATGAGGTCCCCCTCGACCGTCCGCTCCAGCAGCGAGTACTCGATCTGCAGCGCGATCAGCGGCGCCCACCCGTGCGACCGCGCCAGCATCTGCGCCTCCACGCATTTCCACGCCGGCGTGTCGGAGAACCCGAGGTACCGCACCTTCCCCGCCCGCACCAGGTCCTCCAGCGCCCGCATCGTCTCGTCGATCGGCGTCAGCCGGTCCCAGAAATGCATCCAGTACAGATCGATGTACGACGTCCGCAGCCGGCGCAGCGATTCCTCGCACGCCGCCATCACGCTCTTGCGCCCCGCGCCGCCCCCGTTCGGGTCGCCCGGGAACATGTTGCCGAGAAACTTCGTCGCGATCACGACCCGGTCGCGCTTCGCCGCGTTCGTCCCGATGTGCTCGCCGAGGATCGCCTCGCTGTGCCCCTTCGTGTACATGTTCGCCGTGTCGATGAAGTTCCCGCCGCGATCCAGGTACGCATCGAGAATCCGCGTCGACTCGCCGACCTCCGACCCCCATCCCCATTCCTTGCCGAACGTCATCGCCCCGAGGCACAGCGGCGACACCCGCAGCCCCGAGCGTCCCAGCGTCACGTAGTGGTTCACGGGCATCGGCGCACCTCCGTGCTCAAGCGTACGGCGCGCCCCCGCGCTAGGACAGCAGCCGCGCCGCCCCGATCACGCCGGTCAGCGCCGCCCCGCCGACCAGCAGCAGCACCGCCGCGCTCCGCACGCACCCGACGTTCACCGCGCCGTCCATCCCCTCGAAGCCGAACCGCGCCGCCGGGTCGATCAGCGGGACCATCTCCGGGTGGTGCTCGCACAGCTCGAACGGCGACGGCCGGCCGCAGATCTTCGACGCCGCCTCGATGAACATCTCCGCCGTCCGCGCGTCGCACACCGCCAGCGTGCACGGCGTCGGCTCGTCGGAAATGTCCTTGGATTCCTTCAGCCCCAGCCCCGTGAAGGCGCGGATCAGCTTGATGTACGCGATCTTGTTCCGGACCGGGCCCGTCACCACGATCGCCCGCTGTTCTCCGCCCGTCTCGTTCATGGCGCGCTCCGCTGAGGGGAAGGCGAGGATGGGCTCTCGGACTCCGTCAGGTCCTTGAGCCGGCGCAGCAGGTCGAACGCCTGCATCGGCGAGAGCGACTCGAGCTTCAACTCCCGCAGCTCATCCACCGCCGGATGATCGATGAACTCCGTGAACAGCGAGAGCTGCCCCGACGGCGCGGCGACC
Source organism: uncultured Phycisphaeraceae bacterium (assembly GCA_964567955.1). GTDB lineage: Bacteria > Planctomycetota > Phycisphaerae > Phycisphaerales > UBA1924 > CAZMPE01. Next base: position 7,131 of record CAZMPE010000105.1, read on the forward strand.
GGCGGCACGCCCGCCGGCTTCCCGCCCGGCGCGCCGTGCTCCACCGCCAGCGAATCGAGCACCTCGCGCGCCCGCCGCACCACGCCCCCGGGGATCCCCGCCAGCTTCGCCACGTGGATCCCGTAGCTCCGGTCCGTCCGCCCCGGCAGGATCCGGTGCAGAAAGACGATCTGCTCGCCCCACTCCCGCACCGACACGTGCAGGTTCTTCACCCGTCCCGGCAGCCGCTCCTCGAGTTCCGTCAGTTCGTGGTAGTGCGTGGCAAACAACGTCCTCGGCCCGGAGGTCTCCCCCGGCGTGCTCTCTTCCTCCCTTTGCCACTCCGCCCCTTTGCCCCTTGGCCCCTTCTCTCCCGCGGCCAGCCGCTCCGCGATCGCCCACGCCAGCGACAGCCCGTCCAGCGTCGACGTCCCGCGCCCGATCTCATCGAGGATGATCAGGCTCCGACCCGTCGCGTTGTTCAGGATGTTCGCCGTCTCGACCATCTCGACGAGAAACGTCGACTGCCCCGCGTGCAGCGCATCGTCCGCCCCGACGCGTGTGAAGATCCGGTCCATCACCCCGATCGTCGCGCTCGCCGCCGGCACGAACGAACCCGCGTGCGCGAGCAAGGCGATCAGCGCCGTCTGACGGATGAACGTCGACTTGCCCGCCATGTTCGGGCCGGTGATCAGCGCCAGCGAGGCGCCGCGCGGCGAGTCATCCACTTTGCCACT
>CAZMPE010000106.1:0-7815 GCA_964567955.1 uncultured Phycisphaeraceae bacterium
CACCTCGCCGGCCCGCATCGTCAGCGAGACGTCGTCGAGCGCCCGCGTCACGCCGAAGCGCTTCGAGACGTGCTCGACGACGAGCAGCGGGGACCCGGTCACTCCGGCGGCGTCGCTCACGGCGTCACTTCTTGCCCTTGTCGCGCCCCAGCCACTTGTCCCACTGCTTGCCGTAGTCGTCGGCGGTCTCGCGCGTCACCCGCACGAGATCGGCCCTGACGATCGCCTCCGAAGGCGTCGAGTTGTTCACCAGCTTCTCGACCAGCAGCCGGACCGACTCGTAACCCCACTCGTACACCTTCTGCCCGAGCAGCACCTCGACCTGCCCGTTCTTCAGGTACACCAGCTGCGGCTCCAGAGCGTCCACCGACACCACCTTCGCCTTGCCCGCGATGTTGTCCAGCGCGTTCTTGGTGAAGAGCGGCCACCCGCCGACGAGCGCCCACCCCGTGATCTGCGGATTCGTGCGCTGCACTTCCTCCATCCGGCTCACGGCGTCCTGCGCCGTCTCCTTGTGGTAGTACGTGTCGAGGATCGTGATGTCGGGGTTCCCCGCCAGCGCCTCGCGCACGCCGCGCACCCGCTTCTGCAGATTCGGCGCCGTCTGATTGCCCGCCAGGATCGCCACGACGCCCCGGCCGCCCATCGCGGCGCTGAGCTCCTCGGCCACCCGGTTGCCGCACGCGACATCATCGGTTCCGTAATAGGCGAACCGCTTGCTCTCCGGCGCATCGGAATCGAAGCACACGACCGGAACGCCCTTGCCCACCGCCGAGTTGATCGCCAGCGTCAGCGTCTTCGCGTCGGTGCAGCTCACCGCGATCCCCGCGGCGCCCTTCGCCACCAGCTGGTCCATCAGCTCCGCCTGCCGCTGCGCATCCTCCGACACCGGCGTCTGCCAGTCGATCTTGATCTCGATCCCGTACTTCACGCCCAGGTCCGCCGCGGCATCCTCCGCGCCCGTCCGGGCCGCGAGAAAGACCGGGTTGCTCTGGCTCTTGGCGATGAGCCCGATGGTCAGGGACTTGGTCGCGACAGGCGTCGCGGGCCCCGCCCCGAGCGTCGCCGCCAGCACCGCCACTCCGAGAAGAAGACTGCGGAACATGTGGATCCTCCTTGGCGGCGTCCGGCGGCCCGCCCGGGCCCCGTCACCGTGCCGCGATTGTAAGCCTCTGTTTCGCCTGGTCGATCACCACCGCGATGACGATCACCAGCCCGATGACGATGTTCGTGTAGTTCGAGAGCCCGAGGATGACGATCCCGTTGTCGATCAGCTGGATCACGATCGCCCCCAGGGCCGCGCCCACCGCCGACCCGCGCCCCCCGCTCAACGACGCACCGCCCACGACGGCCGCCGCGATCACCCGCAGTTCATACCCGGGGCCCGCGTCCGACGACGCAGCGCCATAGTACCCGAGAAGCATCGCCGCGCTCAGCCCCGCCAGCAGGCCCCCGATCATGAACCACAGCGCCTTGACGCGTCCCACCTTGATCCCCGCGTAGCCCGCCGCGGTCTCGTTCCCCCCGATCGCGTACGCCTGCCGCCCGAAGACCGTCCGCGCCAGCACGAACCAGCCGATCGCCGCCACCGCCGCCATGAACAGCATGGGCACGGGGTTGACGCCGAACACCTTGAGCTTGAAGAACCCGATCGTGAACGAATCGGGGAAGTTGCTCACCGACTGCCCGTCGGTCAGAACGAACGCGACTCCGCGATACACCGCCATCCCGCCCAGCGTGATGATGAACGAGTGAACGCGCAACCCGACGACCGCCACGCCGTTGATCAGCCCGCACGCCGCGCCGACGCCGCAGCACACGCCCAGACCCACGGGGATCGCCACCCACGGCGAGGTCTGCCCCGCCTCCTGCAGCCCGCGCAGCGCGAAGGCGCCCGAGACCGCCGCCAGCGCGTACATCGATCCGATCGACAGGTCGATCCCGCCGAGAATGATGATCCCCGTGATCCCGACCGCCATGACGGCGATGAACGAGGCGTCCTTCGCCACCCCGACCAGGTTCTCCTTGTTGAAGAACTGATCCACCCGGGTGGTCCTCACCAGCACCCCCGGCAGGGGAAAGTCGCGCAGCTCCCAACCGTCGGCGCGCGCGTACTCCGTCCGCGCCCCGCCCTCGAGAACCACGATCCGGTCCGCCGTCGACGTGTCGACGACGGCGTCCGGCGGCAGTGGGATCCGCTCGAATCGCTCGATCGACGGCGCCTTGAACGTCAGCCCGACCATCATCAGGATGATCACGAGCACCAGCCCCGACTCCTGGGCCGCCAGCAGGCGTCGCCACGACCAGAAGGCCCGCGGCGGTTCGGCAGTCGTCGGCTGGCTGGTGGTCACGGCGATGGCGAGGCCCTTGTCCGTGCGTGCCGGCCCGGCGGGACGCGGGCTTCGCGGGTCAGTCGATCGTCTGGACGCGGTTGCTCCGGTTCGGGATCACCGCGTTGATGCTCTGCGGGTTGGTGCTGTTCTGCTCGAAGAACGTCTTGTGCACGTTCTCCTTCAGGAACGAGGCGTGCCCGTCCGTGAAGACGAAGTTGCCGCCCGCCTTGCCGTGGTTATCGCCCGGACCGTAGAACCCCGGCTGGGTCATCGCGAACCCCGCGTTCGCCTGGTTGCCGCCGCCGGCCCCGTACCACGCGTTCGTGCTCAGGTCCGGGCCGTTCGTCTCGTCGCCCCAGATCGGCGCGGGATAGATGATCCCCGGCTCGTCCGTCTTCAGCCCCGCGATGTACAGATAGCTGATGTTGTACGAGATCACCTCGAACTCGTCGCCCGGCCTGCGCGGCGTCTTCGGCTTCGTCGACGCCGAGCCCATGTTCTGGTTCGCCGTCGGCGTGTACGGCATCCCGTAGTACAGGTCCTCGCGATCCGCCGGACAGACCAGCACGCCGTGCCCGTCGATGTAGTTCCGCAGCAGCGGCGTCTTGTTCCCGTTGATGTACGCCGCCAGGTCAGGGTTCGGATTGCCCTTGAACCCCGTGTCGATCCCGTCCCCCTGCTGGAACAGGCTGAAGAACCCGGCCAGCCCGCCGTAGATGAACTGGTTGGTGAGCGTCGCGCTGGTCACGCTGCCGGGCGGGCCGGGAACGACCGGATACCAGCTCCGGCTGTCCTGCGCGTACAGCGTCATCCCGAGCCCGGTCTGCCGGGTGTTCGACAGGCACTTGGCGAGGTGGCCCGCCGCACGCGCCTTGCCGAGCGCCGGCAGGAGAATGCTGATCAGCAGCGCGATGATCGCGATCACCACCAGCAACTCGATGAGCGTGAAACCGCGCGCCCGGCCTTGAACTGTTGACATGGTGCTCCCGTTCTGATCCCGCGGCGGTGGGACGCCTCGAACCCGGTAGACTACCGCCCGCTCATGATACCGGTCAAGCATGTCGGTCGCGTTCCGGGCCCCACAATTCGCGTCGGTTGCTGCACCGTCGCGCTCCTGGCCGCGTGGACGGCGCCGGGCTCGGCAACGTGTCCCGCCCAGCCGCCGGTCCATGTGCGGATCGATCCCATTTCAGGCCCGCTCGGCCTCGCGGATGTGCGCCTGACCACCGGCGACCCGGCGATTCGTTCGGTGGTGCTGGTTCTGCATCGGAAGAACGGGACACCGGATCGTCCGTTACCCATGTTCGCGCTGAACGACGGCAGCGGGTCCTGGACAACACGGATCATGGCGGGCCCATCGCCCGACGGCCTGACCGCCTCGTTCGAGCTGGAGTCCAACCGGGCGCGCCCCGAGAGGGCGGGCCCGTTCCCGATCGACACCGCGCCGCCGCTAGGCCTCGAGACACCCGATTGGGCCAAGGGCGCCGTCTGGTACCAGATCCTCCCCGAGCGATTCCGCAACGGCGAACCGGCGAACGACCCACGTGACCCCTCGACATTTCTCGTGCCCTGGTCCGCCGACTGGTCCTCGGTCTCCGCGAACGAGCTCGAGGCGGCACGCGCCCGAGGGCCGCGCACCGATCGCACGTTCGACCCGCGCGCCGCGGGCGACCACCGGACCCTCCTGAGCGTGATCTACGAGCGACGGTATGGCGGCGATCTGCAGGGAGTCTCCGAGAAACTCGCCGACCTCGCCGACCTCGGCGTCGACGCGATCTATCTCTGCCCCGTCTTCAGCGCGCCGTCGCTCCACAAGTACGACGCCGCGGATTTCCGCCATATCGACGATCACCTCGCCGCACCCGGCCCGCCGCCCGCCGACGATTCGTCGAACGAAACGCCCGATCCCGCTTCATGGGCATGGACCGCGGCCGACAGGTACTTCGTTGACGAGTTCCTGCCCGGCGTCCGCGGAGCAGGAATGCGCATCATCATCGACGGTGTCTGGAACCACACGGGCGTGCGGTTCTGGGCGTTCCGCGACATTCTCCGGCGAGGAGCCGCATCGCCATTCGCGCCCTGGTTCCAGGTGACATTCGGCGATGATCCGGGGGCTCCCCGCGTCTCGTGGCGGGCCTGGGACGGGCCCAACGGCCGCCTTCCCCGGTTCCGCCAGACTCAGGAGGGCGACCTCGTGCCGCCCGTCAAGTCGCACGTCTATGACGTGACGCGCCGCTGGATGGACCCCGACGGCGACGGTGATCCATCCGACGGCGTCGACGGCTGGCGACTCGATGTCGCGCCCGAACTCGGCATGTCATTCTGGGAAGATTGGTGCGGGCACGTCAAACGCATCAACCCCGACGCGTTTCTGCTCGGCGAGATCTGGTTCCACGGCGGCGCATACTTCGGCGGGCGCGCCTTCGACGCCCAGATGAACTACCCCTTCGCCCGCGCCGCCGTCGAGTGGCTGCGCGCCGCGCCGGGAATGGGCTCGGCCGACCTCGCCCGCGCTCTCGATCGCATCTTCGACCAGCCCCCACAGACCAACCTCGTCCAGGCCAACCTCCTCTCCTCGCACGACACCCAGCGCCTCGTCTCCGCCCTCGCGAACCCCGCCGCTCCATACGACAGCGGCGGCGACCTGCGACGGCTCGAACCCGGGTACACACGATCGAGGCCCGAGGAACGCATTTACGACCTGGCGGTGCTCGGCTTTGCGCTCCAGGCGACGTACTTGGGTGCGCCCATGATCTACTGCGGCGAGGAGTGGGGGATGCTCGGCGCCAAAGACCCCGACTGCCGCAAACCCGTCCCCTGGCCCGACGCGGGGCCCTATGCCCCCGACGACCAGCCCCAGGAACGCGTCAGGGCCGCCGCCCGCGAGTGGCTACGGATGCGCCGCGATCCGGACGTCGGCAACACGCTCCGCTACGGGTCCGTCACGCACCTCGACTCGCGCGACGACCGCGTCTTCGCCTTCGAACGCCGCCTCAACGACACACGCGTCCTCGTCGTCCTCAACGCCGGTGACCGCCCTTTCGACGCGGCCGCCTTCGCGGCCGTCGCCCGCCCCGTCGGACCCGGATCGGAATCCCCCCAGTTTCTCGTCCCCCCGCGCTCAGGGCGGTGTTGGACGACGACAGGAACCGACGCCGAGCCGGACCAGCCCCGTTGAGCCCACCCGGAATTCAGGTACCATTTCGGGTTGGACGCCGTCAAGAGGCGTGCTAGGCTCGCATTCCCCATGACGGGGGAGTGAGCGATACACAGTGTTCGGCGGGCCGTTGGCCGCGCGTGCCGGTGGGAACCGGGGCACGCCACGCCGCCATACGAGGGAGATCTTCCATGAACGTGGTTTCGAAGTTGATGTGCGTCGGGCTGGCCGCCGGTTCGTCCGCGGCGTTCGCCCAACCGGTCGTCGACGGCACGCTCGATGCGGGCCAGTACGGCTCGATCCTCTGGGTCCAGAACCAGCCGACCGGATTCGGCGACAATGTCCCCGCCTCCGGCAACCCCGGCGCCGTGACCACGGGCGTGGAGATAGCGATTCCACTCTCGGCGATCGGCAATCCGGCGGGGAGTTTCCGGCTCGCGGGATGGGTGAACTCGGGCGATCGCACGTTTCTTTCTAACCAGGTGATCGGCGGATTGCCGGGGATCGGCAATCTCGGCAACCCCGCCTCCGTCAACTTCGACACCATCTCCGGCACCCAGTGGACCACCGTCACGCCGCCGAGCACGTCGGCGCCGACCGTCGACGGGATGCTCGACGCCGGGTTCTACGGCCTGCCGTTCTTCGTTCAGAACAACTACACGGGCTTCGGCAACGCCACGCACGGCAACCTCGCCGGCGGGAGCGGCTCCGAGATCGACGCGGTCTACGCCTGCGTCAACGGCGGCAACCTGTACATCTTCATCGCCGGCAACCTCGAGGCGAACGGCAACGGCCTCGATCTCTTCTTCGACACGACCGCCGGCGGTCAGACGGTGCTCGCCGGAACCAACCCGACCGTCCCCATGAACAACGGCCTGAACAACATGGCCGGGCTGGGCTTCGACCTTTCGCCGGGCGCGGCCTTCGGCGCCGACTACTACCTCACGATCAGCGGCAACGACCCCGGGACGGGGTTCGTCACGGAAGTCTGGCTGGCCGATCTGAACCTCGGCAACGGGCATTTCCTCGGCAACGGCGGGTACGGCGTGATCGGCGGCGCGCTGACCGGCGCGGGCGTCGGCGCCCCGACGGCCTTCGCGACCATCAACAACTCCAACACCATCGGCGTCCTCGGCAGCCCGGGCACCATCCCCTCGCCCGACTTCGCCAACGGATCGGAGATCGACGGCGTCTACGGCAAGGTTCAGGGCGGCAAGCTCTATGTCCTGCTCACCGGCAACCTCGAAACGTCCTGGAACAAGATCGACCTGTTCTTCGACGTCCGCCCGGGCGGACAGTCCCCGCTCCGTGAGGACAACGTGGACATCGATTTCGGCGCCCTCAAGCGCATGGGCGCCGGCCCGGTAGGCAATCCTCCCGTCCAGGCCCCCGGCCTGACCTTTGATGCGGGTTTTGCCGCCGACTACTACCTCAACATCACCAACGGCGGCAACCCCGTTCAGGTCTTCGCCAACGCGGTCGTCCTGCGGACGGACGGACCCGTCCTCAATCCGTTCTTCTTCCCGCTCGATTACGGCGCGTACGACGGCGGCCTCAAGTCCAACCCCGCCGTTTACCCCACGCCCTTCGCCGGCCCGCTCATCGACCCCCAGAGCGGCTTCACGCCGTCCATCTACTGCAACTACGGCCCCCGCAAGGCGGGCGAGTCGGTCGTCGCGAACCCCGCGGCGCCGACGGGCACGCCCGACCTGATCAGAGTGGCCATCAACAACTCCAACGTCGCGGGCGTCTCCGGTGTGAACGTGAACGATCCCCAGTCGCCCTTCAGCGTCGCCGGCGCGCCGAGCGTCACGACAGGCATCGAGTTCTCCATCGACCTGGCCGAACTCGGCTGGGACAACGTGTCGCCGATCCGAATCGCCGGATTCGTCAACAACGGCTCGCACGACTTCGTGTCCAATCAGGTCATCGGCGGGCTGCCCAACACACCGGGATTCCCCTTCTCGCAGAACCTCGGCGAGGTCCGCCTGGTCGACTTCAGCATGATGGCGGGCGACCAGTTCGTGGTCATCCCCACGACCCAGCCCTGCTACCCGGATTGCAACGGCGACGGCCTGCTCAACATCGCCGATTTCGGGTGCTTCCAGACAAAGTTCGCCACGGGGAACATGTACGCCGACTGCAACGGCGACAGCCTGCTGAACCTGGCCGACTTCGGATGCTTCCAGACGAAGTTCGCCATCGGCTGCCCGTAAGCGACGGCCGAGACGAAATCCGGGATGCGACGCGGGCCGCCGAGGGGCGGCCCGCTTTCTTTCCGCATCGTCGGGGACTCGAATGCCGGAGGAGGGAATCGAACCCACA
>CAZMPE010000107.1:0-7807 GCA_964567955.1 uncultured Phycisphaeraceae bacterium
GTCAGCGTAGAATTGCGCTCGAAGCCGGCTAGACGGTCGCTGGGGGCGCAAGCCGGCAGAGGAAAGTCCGGGCTCCGCAGGGCAGGGTGCTGGATAACGTCCAGGCGCCGCGAGGCGACGGAAAGTGGAACAGAAAGCACACCGCCGATGGCCCGCAAGGGATCAGGCAAGGGTGAAAAGGTGCGGTAAGAGCGCACCGCCCGGCCGGTGACGGCCGGGGCATGGCAAACCCCACCGCGTGCAAGGTCGAGCAGCTCCGGTGACCCGGGTTCGCCCGGGTCAACGCCCTGTCCGGGCGGAACGGGGCGGGTAGACCGCTTGAGCCGTCCGGCAACGGGCGGCCCAGAGGAATGGCCGCCGCACCGGCGTGATCGTCCGCGAGCCCCCGTCAAGGTTCGGACGAGCACGACGGCGGCACAGAACTCGGCTTACCAGCCGCACCCGACCGCGACGCGGGCCTCCGGAAGAACCCGGGGGCCCGCGGCCTTTTTGTGGGCTCGGTTCGGCCCATCACATGCGGGCCGCGATGCAGACCACGAAGCTCTCGGGCAGTTCGGCCGGGTCCGTCACCGGCGTGCAGTACAGGTTGCCGTCGGTGTCGATCGCATCGCCCAGTTCGTGATAGACGTCGGTGCGCTGGTACCCCGCATCCGCCATCGCCTCGCGGAGTTCCGCGATCGACCAGAGCCGCCACGAGTAGACGAACGCCTCGGGATAGTCGAAGAGAACTTCGCCGTCCCGGTCGCCGCGGAAGTGAATGACGTCGGTCACCATCCCGGTGAGCGGGTCCGCCTCGCGCTGTTCCCACGTATGGCGTACGCGGATCCCATCGGGCGTGAAGTGATCGCGGACGAGCGTGCCCCTGGTGAAGGCGGTTGAGCCGCCGTAGGTGTCGCACACGAAGACGCCGCGGACGTTGAGCAGCGATCGGGTCTGGCGCAGGTACCTCAAAAGGTCGCGGCGCGTGTGCAGGTAGCCGATCGAGAAGTTGGTGGCGCTGATGACGTCGGCCCGGCGCCGGCACTTCAAGACATCGGAGCGGATGGTCGTCACGGAACGAACACGAGCGAGCCGACGCAGTGGCTCGGCATCCCGATCGACCGCGATGGCGCGACCGGATCGCACGATCCGGCTCCACGCGCGGCAGACGGCGCCGCTCCCGCTGAAATCCTCGCGCAGGATTCGGGGCCCCCCGCCGTGAACCGCGGCCAGGAACCGGGCCATCCGGTCGCCGTCCTGCACGCAGAGCTCGTAGCAATCGTACCGATCGAGCGCCGCACGACGCGCCCCGCTGTTGCGCCGGCTCTTGGCTTTGCCCTTCACGCCATGCGTACCCAGCGGATGAGCGTCCGGAAGTTCGGTGGCTTGCCGTACATGAGCAGCCCGACGCGGAAGATCTTCGCCGCCGCCCACACCGCGAGGTAGACCGCCACGATTCCGACCGCGATCGATGCCAGCACCTGCCATGTCGGCGGCGGGTTGGTGGAGGTCAGCCGCAGCATCATCACGAACGGGCTCATCGGCGGCACGAAACTGAGTGTTACGGCCAGCACCGAGTTCGGGTCACGCGAGATCGGCATCCAGAGGAAGTAGGGGACGATGATGGCGAGCATCACCGGCGTCTGCAGCGACTGGGCTTCACGCAGGTCGTTGACCGCCGCGCCCACGGCCGCCAGCATCGACGCGAACAGGAAGTAGGCGATGGCGAAGAAGATGAAGAGGTACAGGAGCGTCGTGGCATCCACGAGGTAGGCCAGCGAGAACGAGACGAGGGCCGTCATGCCCAGTCCGGTATAGACGACGAGCAGGCTCAGCCCCACGAAGAGCTGGCCGATGATCTTGCCGGACATGAGCTGCATCGGCGAGACCGCGCTGAGCAGAACCTCGACAACGCGGTTGGACTTCTCCTCGATCGTCGTCGTCAGGAGGTACTGTCCCCCGACCATGACCGAGGTGATCAGGAGGATCATGAACGCGATGGGCAGGATCTGAGTCAGCTCGCTTGTCGACGCGCTCTCGCCTTCGAGCGTGACCTCCTTCGTATCCCGCGCCTCCACCGTATTGAGCGTCCGGACGCGATCGGGGTCCAGGCCGTTGGCCCGAAGGCGTGTGGCGCGGATGGACTCGCGGGCCGCGAATCGGATCTCATCGAGCACGCGGTCATCGAGTTTGGGCACGTGGAAGATCTGATACCCTCCGAACCCGGTCGAGTCCGGTGGCGCGACGACCGAATCGGCGTCGATGACGACAACCGCCAGCCGCCCGCCGTCGTGGGCGCCGAGGCCGCGCAGTGAGGACTGCGCCTCTTCGGCGCTCACTTCCGGCCCGAGCGTTTCGATCTTCAACTGGATCTGCTGCTGGAAAGCCGAGGCCTTCTCCATCCCCTTGGCCACCTCGTCGCCGAGCGGTCCCCCCGCGGTCTTCGAGGCGACGAACTCCCTCGCCCGATCCTGCCGTTGGCGCTCCCGCTCCGCGATCGCTTCCGGCGAGAGGAGCTCGGCGAGCGGGGCGAAAACCTGCCCCGAGCCGTCCAGCACGGCGACCGAGCCCGCGATCTGCGGCTGAGGCGTATTCATGATGAGAAGGATGATGAGCGGGATCATCGCCGCCGCGATCAACGGGATGATCACGGCCCCGATCAGGAAGCCCTTGGTCATCGCGGTTGAGGTGAACTCGCGGAACGCGATCGAGAGGATCCGGTTCATGCTCGTGCCCCCGCCGTCGCCCGCGCGGGGTCGTCGCGCAGGGCCGCCCGCATCTGCTCTTCCGTCTGCTCGTCGCCGCCGCGGGCCTGGGCGATCTCGATGAAGACGTCTTCGAGCGTCGGGCGCCGCAGTTCAACGCGGCTGACGGGCACGGCCTCGACGATCCGCCGCATCGCGTCAGCGGGCGTCGTTCCCTCGTCGAGCGAGACTTCGTAACCGCGATCCGTCCTGGTCACGGTCCGCACGCCGCGCATCCCCTGGACGCCTTCGGGACCGGCGTCCTCCACGGGTTCGAAGATGATCGACCGGGGGTCGTGCCGGGCGCGGATGTCGGCGAGCGAATCGTCGAGCACCTTTCGCCCGTTGTGGATCATGACGATGTGCTCGCACATCTGCTCGGCCTGCTGCATCACGTGCGTGGAGAAGATCACCGTCCTGCCGGCCCTGTGCTGCTCCAGGATCAGGTCGCGCAGCAGCCTCATGTTCACCGGGTCCAGACCGCTGAACGGCTCATCCAGGATGATGAGACGCGGCTCGTGCAGCAGGGCGGCGATGACCTGCACCTTCTGCTGCATGCCCTTGGACAGCTCTTCGCACCGCTTGCGGTAGCAGTCGGCAAGGCCGACCCGCTCCAGCCATCCCATCACTTTCGCCGAGAGCCCAGCGCCCGAGAGCCCTTTGAGTCTGCCGATGTGCTTGAGGAAGGCGCCCACACGCATCTTGCGGTACAGGCCCCGCTCCTCGGGGAGGTAGCCGATCTGGTCCTTGCTCTCGAGAGCGGAGCGGCGGCCGAGCACGCTGATCGACCCGGAATCAGGGAACAGGATCGACATCACCATGCGGATCGAAGTGGTCTTCCCGGCGCCGTTCGGACCGATCAGGCCGTAGAGCCTGCCCTCGGGCACCACAAGGTCGAGGTGGTCGACGGCGACCTTCGAGCCGAAGGCTTTGCGTACTCCCTCGATTCGAATGGCATCGGGCATGACGGGTCCTCGGGCGCGTGGACGGCATGATACGCCACGCGTCCCGGACGTTCAGCGGGTCCTTCGATGCACGGGCGCGGGCGATCGGCTTATCCTCTGTCGCATGACCGATCCGTCCGTGACCATCCCGCCCGCGGTCGAACGCAAACTGGCCGAACTCGACGCCCAGCACGCCGGGCTCGAAGAGCGCCTCGCCGATCCCTCGGTGCTCGCCGACCATCGCGCCGTGCGCGACCTGTCCATTCAAAAGGCAGCGATCGACCCCGTGGTCTCCGCCTACAGAAGATTCAAGGCGCTGGCCGCAGAGGCCAATGACCTGCGCGCGGCGGTACGGTCCGGCAAGGACCCGGAACTTGCGGAACTGGCCCGAGAGGAGCTGCCGCGGCTCGACGCCGAGGCCGGAACGCTGCTCGAACAGGTCAAGGCGAGCCTGGTGACGAGCGACGATCTCAAGGTGGGCTCGGTGATGCTGGAGGTCCGGGCCGGGACCGGTGGAGATGAGGCCGCGCTCTGGGCCCGGGATCTGCTGGACATGTACCAGCGCTACGCCGCGCGACGCGGCTGGTCGTTCGAGCTTCTCGACTTCACGCCCGAAACCGACGCGGGAGGGATCAAGAATGCCATGGCGAACGTGCGCGGCGAGGGCGTCTGGAGCGAGCTGGCCTTCGAGGCCGGCGTGCACAGCGTCAAACGCGTCCCCGCAACGGAGGCCCAGGGACGCATCCACACCAGCACCGCAACCGTTGCCGTCCTGCCCGAACCGACGGACGTGGAAGTGAAGATCGACTGGGCGCGTGACGTCGAGGAACACGTGACGACCAGCCAGGGCCCGGGCGGTCAGAACGTCAACAAGGTCGCCACGGCCGTCCAACTCCACCACAAGCCCAGCGGAATCCTCATCCGCATGCAGGAGAGCAAGAGCCAGCAGCAGAACCGCGAGCGGGCCCGGCGTCTCCTCATGACCCGGCTTCACGAGATGGAACGCCAGAAGCAGCACGCGGCACGATCCGCCGCTCGCAGTGCCCAGATCGGCGGCGGGGAACGATCGGAGAAGATCCGGACGTACCGCTACAAGGAGGGGATCGTGGCCGATGAGCGCTTGCCGGGGGAATACCAGCTGCGCGACATTGTGGCTGGCGACTTGGCGGCGCTGGTCAAGGACCTGCTCGAACAGGAGACGGCGCGCCGATTGGCGGCGCTCTGACCCCTGTCCAAACCCCCCTCGATGTCAATCTGGGGAACCTCGAATCCGGCTTGTGCCGATCGGGGGCAGAAAATCCCTATGAAATGAAACCGGATCGGTCCGGGCGACATACCTTGTCCAGCCGGTGCATCGGGCCCGGTCGGATGAAAGGGATGAGCATGACATCAACGGATGGCCGGCGGCACGTGGGCTTTGTGTGGGCGGGAACCGCGATGGGCTTTGGCGCTCTCAGCGCATTCGCCCGTCCTGTGCAACCGATTGACTTTGTCATCAGTCCGAGCAGTGGACTGGCAGGAACGACGAGCCTGTCGGTCGACAACTCCGGCACCTTGATCGGCAACTGGGAGGCGACGAGCAACCCCACGGGTACCCGCACCAAGCCGGGGCTCTTCGGCGCGTTCGGCCCGACCGAGAACGTGCCCGTTCCTGTCACGCTCGGGGCTCAGGTCGGCGGCAACCTTGCGAGCCAGACCTCCGGTGCCTTCCGGCTGACACTCGACACCGGGCTCAATACGGTCCAGATCGAGAACTACGCCTCTGATTTCCTCGCTTCCGGGCCGGTCATGCTGCCCGCGACCGTCTCGATGCTGTTCAGTTCGTTCCGTACGAGGACGCCGGACTCGATCTACATTGGCGGCATTCCCATCAACCTGCCCATCGGAGATGTGGAACTCACCTCGATGTCGGCCACACAGATTGGCCCGCCGGGGATCGGCACACTCACACCGACCGGCGCTCACACCTTTGACTTCTTCGTCGGCACGCCCGTGGAGCTGTCGGCCTCCGTCAATGTCCTGGGCAATCCCTCCGTGCTTCCCCCTACGCCTGTTCTGCTCGCCCTGCAGGGCCAGATCGTAATCACCGGCAACACGGCCACGCTGACGTCAGTGGTGCCCCTGGTCTTCCAGAACTCCGCCATGCCGGGCACGGCTCTGCCGCAGTTCCCGCTCGATCTGCCGACCATTCTCCCGCCGGGCGGAACGGCGCAGTTGCTCATGGATCTGATACTCGACGAGATCGGGGCGAGCCTGGACGCGGTGCTCACGACCAACGCGACCGGGACAGTGGTGCCGGCGCCCGGCGCTCTGGCCCTTCTCGGAGTCGGCGGCCTTCTCGCTGCGCGCCGTCGGCGGGCGTAGCGCCCCGTACACTCCGGCGTGGATGAGCCGGCGGACATCGCGATCATCGGGGCGGGCGCTGCGGGGTTGATGGCCGCCATATGGGCCGGCCGCACCCATCCCGGCGCCCGTATCGTCGCCCTCGACGGGGCCCGAAAGCTCGGTGCGAAAGTCCTCGTGGCCGGGGGCGGGCGGTGCAACGTCACGCACCACGCCGTAGACGAGTCGGCCTTCGCGGGCTCGTCGCCCCACGCGATCCGCAAGGTCCTGCGCCGTTTCGACGTGCCCAAAACGGTCGAGTTCTTCCGCGAACTCGGCGTCGAACTCAAGAGGGAAGAGACCGGCAAGCTCTTTCCGACGACCGATGAAGCGCACACCGTGCTCGACGCCCTGCTCCGCGCGGCGGGCGACGCGGGAATCGAGTTGCGGTTCCCGTGGCGGGTGGAGTCGGTGGATCGGGGAGCAGATGAGTTCCGGATCACTCGAGCCGCGCTCAACTCGACAACCCATGACACCGGACCCCGGACTCAGGACTGTCTCACGGCCCGTCGCGTCATCCTGGCCGCCGGCGGCAAGGCCCTGCCACGCTCCGGCTCGGACGGACACGGGTACGGGATCGCCCGCGCTCTCGGGCACTCTGTCACCTCGAGGGTCTTCCCGGCGCTCGTGCCCCTCACCCTGCCGCGGGATCACTTCATCTGCGGTCTGAGCGGCCTGACCCTTCCGGCGACCTTGTCGCTGAGAAGCGCATCGGGGCGGAAGCTTGTCGAGTTCACGAACTCGACGCTCTGCACCCACTTCGGGCTTTCGGGCCCCTCGGTGCTGGACATCAGCCGGTACTACCTCGACGCCGCCGCGTCGGCCCGTGGAGGGCCGCCCGTGCTCGTGATCAACTGGCTCCCGTCGACATCACCGGCCGACCTCGACGCAGAACTGACCGGGCTCAAGAACACGTCGCCCGGCCGGTGGCTCGGCGAGCGGCTCCCTGAACGACTGGCCCGAGCCCTCTGCGAGCACGCGGGCGCAGACCCCGCCCTTGCCGGCCATCAACTGACCCGGGAAGCGCGTCGTGCTCTTGTGCAGGCGGTCTGCGAGTTGCCCCTGCCGATCACGGGCGACCGCGGGTTCACATTCGCGGAGGTGACGGCGGGCGGCGTGCCGCTGTCGGAACTGCACCTGGAGACGATGGAATCGCGGGTGTGCCCGGGCCTTTTTATCTGCGGCGAGATCTGCGATGTGGACGGCCG
The DNA here is from genome assembly GCA_964567955.1 of uncultured Phycisphaeraceae bacterium. Taxonomy (GTDB): domain Bacteria; phylum Planctomycetota; class Phycisphaerae; order Phycisphaerales; family UBA1924; genus CAZMPE01. The sequence goes on from CAZMPE010000107.1 coordinate 7,258, forward strand.
GATCGGGGGCTTCAACTTCCAGTGGGCTTGGGCGAGCGGATTCGTGGCCGGGACGGCGGCGGCGCGTCTGGAAGGTGAGGCGGCCACTCTCCGTAAGGGCGGCGAGTAGACTCGCCCCGTGTCCACGCTCGTGTGCGTCCCCATCCTGGTGAACGATGCCGACTCTGCCCTGAGCGATGCCCATGCCGCAAAAGCAGCCGGGGCCGACCTCGTCGAGTTCCGGATCGACGAGTTGTTCCACGGCGAAGGGGACGACGCCGGCATCCGGGCGGCTCTGAGGCTCGCGGCCGAGACGCCCCTGCCGTGCATCGTGACCTGCCGCCCGACCAGCGAGGGCGGAGCCTATGACGGCGACGACATGGCGCGGGTCTCGCTCTACGAGCGGTTGGGAACCGCATTCGGGGCCGGTGAGCACCCGCCGCGATTCATCGACGTTGAACTCGCCACCTATGCCCGCTCCGCCAACATCCGACAAAAGATCAAGCTGGCGGTCAGCCACCCTGAACAGGTCCGCGATCTTCAGACCTCGCTCATCCTCTCTGTTCACGAT
>CAZMPE010000108.1:0-7709 GCA_964567955.1 uncultured Phycisphaeraceae bacterium
CAGCGCCAGCCCGATCGCCGTCACGATGATCCCGATCCGCCGTTTCATGGCATCACCGTACGCGCTCCGGAACCTCCCGGATTGTCACAACCGTGTCACAACGCCGCTACAGCGTCCACCCGTCGCGGTACTCGTGGCGCACCAGCCCGGCCGCCTCGGGCGCGTTGGTCGCACGCAGGTTCGCGGCGTCCCACTCGAGCCGTTTCCCCACGCGATAGGCGACGTTCCCCAGCAGCACCGCCTCGGTCAGCGCGCCCGAGTACGCGAAGTTGCACGTCGTCGGCGAGCCCGCGCGGCAGGCCGCGAACCACTCGGCGTGGTGGCCGATCGACTCCGGGATGGAGCGCTCGGGCGCCTCGAAGTCGACGACCCGCCCCTCGCGCAGCAGCTTGTGGTTCCCGTAATCGGAGATGACCATGCCGTCCTCGCCGACAAACAACTGCCCGTCGCCCCACGACAGGGCCGAGCCGTCCGCGTTCGTGAGCGACTTGAGAATCTCGGGCCGCCTGCCGCCGTCGTACCAGTTGATCCGGGTCGGCACGCCGCCGCTGCCCGCGTGCTCCCAGCGCACGATCATCCAAGCCGGCGTGCCGACGTCGTGCACCTCCGGCCCCTCGGCCTCGACGGCGGTGACCGCGCCGGGGTCGAGCGCCCAGTGCGCGAGGTCGAGGTAATGGCAGGCCATGTCGCCCAGCGTGCCGGTGCCGTACGCCCAGAAGCTCCGCCAGCTCCCCGGGTGCAGGCCGTCGGAGTACGGACGCTCCGCCGCGGGGCCCAGCCACAGGTTCCAGTCCAGGTGCGCCGGCGGGTCCTTGGGCTCGCCGTACCGCCCGTTCGACCAGCTCTTGCCGCACCAGACGTGCGCCTCGCGCACCGCGCCGATCGCCCCGCTGCGCACCAGCTCGACCACGCGACGGTAGTTCGACCCGGCGTGGATCTGCGTCCCCATCTGCGTCGCGAGGTTCTTCTCGGCGGCGAGCCGCGCGAGCACCCGCGATTCCTCGACCGTGTGCGTCAGCGGCTTCTCGCAGTACACGTGCAGCCCGCGACGCAGCGCGAGCGCCGACGCGGGCCCGTGGATGTGGTCCGGCGCGGCGACAAGCACCGCGTCAAGGTCCAGGTCCGCCGTCAGCATCTCGCGGAAGTCGCGGAAGCGGCGCGCGCCGGGGAACCGGGCCGCCGCGGCGCCGAGGTATCTCGCGTCCACGTCGCAGATCGCGGCGATGTGCTCGGAGCCGAGCTGGCTGATGTTCCAGCTCGCCTGGTTGGCGGTGCCGACGACGGCGATGCGCAGCTTGTCCGGGCGCCTGGCGAACGCGCGCCGGCCGAACGTCAGCGCGATCCCGGCTCCCGCCGCGGCGCCGAGAAAGACGCGTCGTGTGATCCTGCAATCGTTCATCGCTGTTCCTCCGTGCACGCCGCGCGTTCAGGCGAGCGCCGGCCGCTGGTCCCAGACTCCGAAAGCCGTCTCCATCGCCATCCCGATCCGGCAGAGCGTCCCCTCGTCGAAGAGCCCCCCGACGAGCGTGATCCCCTGCGGCGTGCCGTCGTCGCGGAAGCCGGCGCGGATCGTGAGCGACGGGTGCCCCGTGTTGTTGGTGATGAGCAGGATCGAGCCGTGCCGCGCCCCGCCGAGGATCGCGTCGAAGCCCGCGAACTTCTCGGCCATCATCTCCATCACCCGCCGGCGCAGGCGGTGCGCCTGGATCAGCTCGACCCCGGGCGTGAACCAGGTCTTGCGGAAGCTGTTGGGCCAGGCCTGCGGCGCCTGCCAGGTCAGCGTGTCGTCCTGGCCGGAGCGGGTCAGCTCCTCGAACGCCGCGGCGGCCTCGCAGTTGAGGATGTTCATCAACGAGTCATAGGGCCACTCCGGCAGTTCGAAGGGGACCAGCTCCATGCCCAGCTCGCGGACGACCTCGACGGCGCGTTTGTCGATCTCGCGCGTGCGCTCGCCCTCGAGCCACTGCGGGTTGTAGCCGATGCGCAGGCCCTGCACGCCCCGCGCGGCGTCAAAGTCCAGCGGCACGGACAGGGACGACGGGTCGCCGTCGTCGCGCCCGTTGATCGCCGCGAGCACGAGCGCCGTGTCCTCGACCGTGCGGCAGATGGGCCCGATCTTGTCGAGCGACCAGCACAGGGCCATGGCCCCGGTGCGGGCCACGCGCCCGAAGGTCGGGCGCAAACCCGTGCACCCGCAGGCCAGCGAGGGCGAGACGATCGAACCGAGCGTCTCGGTGCCCAGCGTGAAACCGACGAGGCCCGCGGCGGTCGCGGCGGCGGACCCGGCGCTCGAGCCGCTCGACCCGCGCTGGGTGTTGAACGGGTTGTTGGTGCGCCCGCCGAACCAGATGTCGCCGTAGGCGAGGGCGCCGAGCGAGAGCTTGGCGACGAGGACGGCGCCCGCGTCTTCGAGGAGCCTGACGACCGCGGCGTCGCGATCGGGCACGCGGTCGACATACGGCTCGGCCCCCCACGTGGTGCGAATCCCCGCGGTGTCGAACAGGTCCTTGGCCCCCCACGGGACGCCGTGCAGCGGGCCGCGGTACCGGCCGGCGGCGATTTCGGCGTCGGCCCGCGCCGCCTGCGACAGCGCGAGGTCCTCCGTCAGCGTCACGACGCACTTGAGCGCCGGATCGAAACGCGCCAGCCGGTCGAGGTAGATCCGCGTCAGGCGCGTGCTCGTCAACTCACGCCGTTCGAGCCAGCGCGACAGGCGCGTGACGGGCGCGAAGGCGATGTCTTCGTCGCCCGCGGGCAAGGGCGTGCGGTCCGTCGAACGGTTGAGCGCGTCGCGCTCGGGAAACGTCGTGCCGGGCAGGCGCGGGTCAAAGGTGAGGGCGGGAGAAAGATCGTTCGGCGGCGGCGGGTGCTGGGCGCGAGAGCGGAACCGCGCCACCTGCTCGCCGATCGTGCGGGCCAGGACCTCGCGCTCCGGATCCGTGTACGCGATCCCCGCGAGCTTTTCGGCCTCCGCGATGGTCGCGGTCGTGACGGTCTCCACGGGCGCCTCCGGCTGTGCGGTCGATCCCGCCGCCAGCGTACCCGCGCCCGCGCCGGCGGCGACCCCGAAAAAGGCGCGGCGGGACAGGCTGTTTCGCGGCATGGATGGGGCTCCGGAGGGGCGAGATCGACAGTCTACATAAGTTTTGCGTGCGGATTCCCGCAACCGGCCCGCGGCCGTAGGATAGAAGATGTAGCCGAAGATACAAAGGAGCCGCTGCATGGCCGACTCATTCCTGACGTCGCTGCGTCGCACCACCCCGCTCAAGCACGTGATCGTCGCCCGGTTGATCGCCGGGCTGCCGCTCGCCGGGCTGGGGTTCATGCACCTGATCGGTGCCGCGCCGATGAAGCCGATCCTCGAGGCGGCGAAGATCCCGCTGCCGGACCTGAACGCGGTGGTCGCGCCGATCTTCGAGGTGCTGGCGGGGCTGCTGCTGCTCACGGGCGCCTTCTCGCGCGTCGGGGGCCTGATCGGCGCGGGGACCATGGCCGTCGCGATGTATGCTCACCTCACCGCCGACTGGCCCGACGAGCCGCCGATCGTCCTCCCCATCGCCGTGCTGGCGGGGTGCCTGTACGTGCTGTGGCGCGGCGGCGGCGCGTGGAGCATGGACCTCAAAGCCCGCTAAGAGAGGGAGGAGCACCAGATGGGACGCATCAGCATCGCCGCGTTCAGGCCGAGACCGGGCATGGAAGCGGACCTGCTCGCCGTGATGCGCGACCGGCTGCCGCTGCTTCGCCGGCTGGGGCTGGTCACCCTGCGGCCGGCGGTGAACATGCGTTCGCGGAGCGGGGTGATCGTCAGCGTGTCGGAGTGGGCGAGCGACGAGGCGATCGATCGCGCCCACCGGACGCCGGAAGTGCTCGCGCTGTGGGAGCGATTCGGCGCGTGCTCGGAGTTCGTGAAGCTGAGCACGCTCGAGGAGACCGGCGAGGATTTCGCGACGTTCGACGCGATCGATTCGTAGAGGACCCGCCCGGCGGTGCGCGCCGGTCAGCGGCGGATCAGCGTGGGCGAGCCGCCCGCGACGGGCGTCGAGTTCGTGCCGCCGCCCTGGTTCAGGTTGATCATCCAGCCGCGGTCCTCACCGAGGTACGTCCCCTTGCCGACGATGATGCCCGTTCCCCCGATGCCGAACGCCTGCTCGAGAACCCAGCCGGAGTTCGCGCCGATGAGCGTGTTGAGATCGATCATGACGCCGTTGTTCCACACGAACGCCCGCGGGCTGTTGCCGGCGTTGAACTCGCCAACGACGATGTTGTTTTCGCTGATGTCCCAGGCGACACTCTGGAAGGCGCCGAGCTGGGCCGCGGCCCCGAGGTTCGCGATGCCGGCGCCCGGCGACCAGATGAACGCCTGCCACTGACCGTTGGCGGTCTGCGCGCAGCCGACGACCCGCCCCATGTTGTTGATCGCGTGGGCCTGGCTCGCGCCGCCGCCGAGCGTGCCAAGGGCGGTGTACGTGCCGGTCTGAACGTTGTACGTGGCCGCCATCCCGCCGTTGTAGCCCGCCACGACCCTGAATGCGTTGATCTCCGCCGCGTGCGTCAGCGGCAGCGGAATGCCCGCGCCCCACAGTGTCCACCCCTGTCCCGTCGGCGCGCCGCTCCAGATCACACCCACGGAGCCCGGCCCGCCCGCGGAGCCGTTCACGCCGAACATGTCGCCCACGACATCACCGGCGTTGTTGACGCCGAACGCGGCGCGGTTCGGGTAGGTCATCCCCATGAACCCGCCAGGGACGCTCAGTGTCGTCAGCGAACCGTACTGCCACGCGAACGCGCTGGACAGTCCGTTCACTTCGCCGACGCCGACGATGATGCCCGTGTTCGAGATGTTGTGGGCGGCCCGCGTCGTGGACCCGAGCGACGTCATCCCGACGCCCGCGGCCCAGCGGAAGCCCCGCGGCTGGGCCGTGTACATGTCGGACGCCCCGACGGCGACCGCGCCCATGTTGACCTTGTAACCCGCGCTGTTGGAACCGGCGAGGGTGCCGAGGTTGGTGACGGTGAGCGGCCGGGCCTGGGCGGCGGCCGCTACGGCGACCGCGATCGTGGCAGCGATTCTCACGGGTACTCTCCAGGGGTGGTGCGTTGTTCTCTCGGACCTACCCGACCAGCGACGCCGGGGGCAACTGCTCACGCGAACGCGCCGGAAAAACGCAAACAGCCCGGGCCGATCGACCCGGGCCGTTCGAACTGCATGTGGTGCTCACCGGGGGGTCACGTAGGTCGGCGATCCCTGGATCGCGATCGTCTTGATATTCGGCTGCCCCTCGTTGAGGTTGATCATCCAGGCGCGGTCCTGGCCGTTGAACTTGCCCTTGCCGACGACGATGCCCGAGCCGCCGATGCCGTAGGCCTTCTCCAGCACCCAGCCGCTGTTCGGGGCGATCAGCGTGTTGAGGTCGGTCATCACGCCGCTGTTCCAGACGAAGGCGCGCGGTCCGTTGACGGAACTGAACTCGCCGACGACGAGGTTGCTCTCGCTGATGTCCCAGTCGTAGCTCTGGATCGAGCCGAACTGGGTCTCGGCGCCGAGGTTGGTCATGCCCTGGTTCGGGACCCAGATGAACGCGTGCCACTGGCCGCTCGTCGTTTCCGAGTAGCCGACGACGCGCCCCATGTTGTTGATCGCGTAGCCCTTGCTGAGCCCGCCGCCCAGCGTGCCGAGGGCGGTGTAGGTGTTGGTCTGCGTATTCCAGGTGGCGGCCATCGTGCCGTTGTAGCCCGCGACGACGCCCCACATGTTGATCTCCGCCGCGTGCGTCAGGGGGAGCTGCGTCACGCCGCCTCCGGACTTCCACAGGACGCCGAAGGAGTTCATGCCGCCGGCGTAGCCGTTCGCGACCCAGCAGTCACCGACGGCGTCGCCGGCGTTGTTCACGCCGAAGGCGGCGCAGTTCGGGAGGATGCTCGGATTGAGCGAAGGGAGCGTCGTGAGGATGTTGTTCTGCCACTTGAAGGCGGAGGTCGAGAAGAAGGGGCCGATGCCCTCGCCGACGATGATGCCGGTGTTCGAGATGTTGTGGCCGGCGCGGGTGTTGGCGCCGAGGGAGGCGATGCCGTTGCCGGTGACCCAGCGGAAGCCCTGGGCCTGCGAGGTGAACATGTCCGAGGCGCCGACGGCCTGCCAACCGCCGTTGACCTTGTAGCCCCAGCTGTTGGAGCCGGTGAGCGTGCCGAGGTTGGTGACGGTGAGGGGGCGCGCCTGGGCGGCAAGGGCGGCGACAGCGAGGGCGATAGCGGCGGCGATCTTCATGGGTACTCTCCTGAAAGGCGGGGGTGTTGTTCTCTTGGACCTGCCTACCCAGCGACGCCCGGGGCGTCCGGTCACGCGGAATCTCAAGAGGAGTCCGAAATCCCGTTTCCGGGCCGGAATCGGCCAAGAGTCCATGGAAAAGCGGCCCGGCCAAGAGGGCCGGGCCGGGCTGTCGCCGGGAGATGTCAGGCGGCGCTACTTGCGGCGGGTCATTTTGAAGACGGCGGGCTCGGACATGCGCTTGCCGTCCTGCATCGCGAACCACTCCTGCGTGATGTGGTCGGCGTCGGTGATCGTGAGCCGCATCCCGCCGCCCATGTAGTGGCCCTTGGTCGTGTGCAGGTTGGAGATCGAGTCGAACTTGAACTCGATCGCTCCGGCCGCCGCGGTGTCGGCCCGCAGGCGGGGCTGGTTGCCGGCGGCGCAGTAGTGCGTCATGACGAGCGCCGTGCCGTCCATGTGGTACAGGTTGGTCATCTCGTGCTCGTGCCCGGGGAACATGATCTCGCGGACGGCGGAGCCGGCGGAGGTGACCGAGAAGACACTGGCGACCTGCATCGCGCCGTTCTCGTCGGCCATCTCCCAGGTTCCCGCGAGCTGCTTGACCTGGTCGAGCATGAGACTGCGCTGGTCATCCGAGGCTTCGGGGACGAGCCGGGGGGACGAGGCGCAGCCCGCGAGAACGGCGGCCAGAGCAAGGATGGCGATTCGATTCATGTTCGGGACTCCCGGAGTTGTTGTGTGTCCGCGTGGACGCTAGCACGACCGGCTCGGCGTGGCAACGGTCTGGGTAGAAACCGGCATTTCCGTCAGCAGGAAGGGCCCGGCTCCCGCGTTCCTTGTGCGGCGGGGCCATGGCCCATTTTTCAGTATGGAGTGAAGTTGGCCGTTGACTCGGGCCGATGGTGTGCTACTCTTCGCCCGGCGCTGCCGGCGCGGCACGCCCCGAAGTCACCGTTTTGCACGGAAAGGAGGCCCGAACATGATCATGAAGACCAATGAGTACCGGACGGCCTCCCGGAACGGGCTGATCTGCCGGTTCCCCGTCCTTGTCGCCCCGATCGCCCCGCAGTCCGGCGATCTCACCAACACAACCGAGCCTCCGATGTAAGTGCTGACCCTCTGATCTTGACGCACTGACCCCGGAGGCGCCCGCCTCCGGGGTTTTTCGTTTTGGAAATCAACCTCACGAATGTGAGAAAGGTGTCGCCATGCGCGCCCAGCTATCCGTCCGTCCACGCCGCGTCCCCCTGTCGTTGCTCAACGAGTTCGTCAACCGCCGGCTGCGTGCCGCGGCGGGCGCGGTGCGCCGCCGTTCCGCCGCGCGCCGGGCCCGCCTGCTCGAGGAGGCGCACGCGCGCTTCGACGAGCGCGGGTTCTTCCGCCCTCCGGCGCGCCCGCCGAGCGTGGGCGGCGGCCTGCTCGCGTCCCGGCCGCCGCCCGG
>CAZMPE010000109.1:0-7700 GCA_964567955.1 uncultured Phycisphaeraceae bacterium
AGTTGAGCCGGTACTCGGTGGGGCTGGTCTGCGCGAGGTGCCGGCGGGCTCGCTCGCGACGGTCCCCCGGCTCCTCAGCGGCGATCTCGCGCAGCCGCATGTACTCCGGCTCGCTCGTCCCACGCCGGAACCCGAGGCCGCGCCGCCACGAAACCGCCGCCGATCCGAAACCGATCGCGAAGGCCAGGACGCGGATCCCCGCCCACCGCGCGGCAAGAAAGTGGCCCAGTTCATGAAAGAAGACGATCAGGCTGAAGCCCGCGATGACGATCAGCAGATCGAAGGTTGAACCGAGAAACGCGGCGATGGCTTCCATCGGTGGATCCTATGGGGACCGGGGCAAGGCGGGAGGCGACGAAGGGCGTAAGCCCGTTCCACCGGCAAGTATCGGATGCGCAAGCGGGCCGGCACGCAAGGTGAAAGAAAACGGGGCCCGGGCGACTGCCGCCCGGGCCCGTGGTTGTTCAACCGTCGTGACCGCGATTCAGCTGCCGTACTTGACGGCGCAGCCGTACGCCTTCGTCTCGGGGGTCGAGACCGTCTCGCCCGCCAGGACCTGCCTCAGAGCCACCTCGACGTGGTTCGTCTTGCCGAGCGTCGCGGCGCTGGCGTTGTCATCGATGGCCCCGTGGTACATCAGCACGCCGTCGGTGCTGATGATGTACATCTCCGGAGTCCGCTTGGCGCCGTAGGCCATGCCCACCGTGCCGGTCGGATCGAGCAGGATCGGAGAGTTGATCTTCCACTCCGTCTTGACCTGCGCGTTCTCCTTCGGGTCCGCTCCCTGCTTGCCGGGAGCGCCCGAGTTGATCTTCAGCCACACCACGCCCTTGTCCTTGAACTTGGCGTGCGTGTCGTTCATCGTCGTGTTCGTGGAGTTGTGCTTCACCACGTAGGGGCAGCCCGGGTTGAACCACTCGAGAACGACCACCTTGCCCTTGAGGTCCGCCAGCTTGTGCGTCTTCCCGTCCGTGTCCGTCAACTCAAAGGCCGGGGCCGGCTCGCCCACCTTGGCCGTCTTCGGGGCTTCCTTCTGGGCCAGGGCCGTCGTCGACAGCCCGAAAGCGGCGATACCCGCCACGATGACGCCCAGAACGCTCCGTCGCATGTTCAACATGGTTGCTCCCTTGTCTCAGTGTCCGACTCTGAGGATTGCCAGATGCGGATGGACGGCCACACGCCGTTTCCGCAGGATTCCTATGTCGCTTCAAGGCCCCTTCGGAGGGATTGGCCCCTCCCGATCTGAATCGATCGCGTAAATGCTAGGCGGCTCGGTCTTGGACCAAGTCACCTCCAGAACCCCCGCCAACCGCGGCTCCACCCCCGGCTTCGGCTCGATCCGCAGCTCCAGCCGGTTCGCCTTGGCGGCCGCGTCCGCGATCGGGTCCGCCAACCTCACGCACTCCAGCTTCGGATAGAACGCCATCGCAATGGCCCCCGGCACGCTGATCTCCGCCGCGGCGTCCGACCACTTGATGGAGACCCCCTCCTTCGGCATCGGGAGCGGACTCCGTCGGAGCGCCTCCACGAAGAGCGGCGCATCCGGACTCGGGGCCGCCTCCTCCGCCACCGGAAGCGTCAACGCCACCGACGCCGAGCCGGGCAGGCAGACATCGCGGCAGACCAGCCAGTCGAGCGAGGCTTCAAGGGTAACTCGCGACCCTGGTTTGGCGTCCCGCGGCACGGAGATCGGCAGCCGCAGCGTCACACGCTCCTCGTAGATGTGATCGAGGATGTTCCCCGGCTGGACGTATCGCTTCGGCGCCGGCCAGACCGTCTCTCCCGCCGGCGCGAAGCCCGCGGGCAGCTTTGTCTTCATCCGGACCGGCATGCCCGAGTCGTTCGCGCCGTCCCAGTACAGGTGCCAGCCCTCGTTGATCTCGAATGCAAACCCGATCCACGCGGTCGTACCGGGCACAAGGGCCGTCTGTTCGGCCACGAGCCGCGCACGGACAAGGTCGTCACCCCCCGCCTGGCCCGACACCGCCGGCGCCAGCAGAAGGCACGCCGAAATCGCCGCCCGGATCCGCATCAACAAAGTCCTCTTAGGGGTGCCGAACAAGACCCGTGCCGGCGCCCGCAGGTGTGTACCGATGGCGACCGACCCCGCTGCATGTCCTAACGCACGGGAACCGAGTATATTCCGAGCATGAGCACCACTCGCGCGGGAATCGCTCGGATCGCCCTCCTGGCCCTGGCCGGGTGCGCCGGCTTGGCCGGGTGCGAAACCTCCACCAGCGATAAGGACATCCGCAACATCTCCGTGTCGGAGCTGCGGGACCTGGCGCGGCGTGCGGACGCCGGCCAGAAGAACCTCTACCTGTTGATCGACCCACGGTCGTCCGCCGCCTTCGCCGCGGGGCGCATCCCCGGCGCGATCAACATGCAGCTGCCTCAGGTCGACCCCCGCCGCGGCGTGGACCCCGCCCTGGACCGCTACGAGAACCTCGTCGTGTACGGCAACAACCCGGCGAGCGCCCCGGCACGGGGCATGACCAAACGCCTGCTGTCGGTCGGTTACGACGGCGTGCGCCTGCTCGCCGGCGGGCTCGAAGAGTGGGAGTCGCTCGGCTACCCCGTCGACCGCGACCCGGCGCCCTGAGCCGTCCGGGCGGAACATCAAAAAGAAAACAGGGCGGGGTCGCGGGACCCCGCCCTGGTGCATTCATGGAGTGTCGGATCAGCCGATCGAGGAGATCGGGTTGACCAGCCCGAACGGCGAGCCGTTCGAAGCCCACCCGCCGTTGATGAACAGGTCGTAGTGGACCATCTGGACCGCGATCGCCACCGGGGCCGTGACCTGCATGGAGTAGAAGACGTTCCCTCCCCGCGACAGGATCTGGGACAGCTTGTGCAGCTGAACCCTGGAGAAGGCGGTCGCGCCGACGGTGATGTTGGTCGAGTCCGTCGACCCGTCCGTGAAGTAGAAGTCGAGCGTGACGGTGGTGCCCGCCGCATTCGGGTTGTAGATGTAGAGGTCCTCGAAGTACTGGATCCCGGCCTTCGACGTGTTGATGAACGCGTCGCCGAAGAACCACGACGTTCCGGCCTCGGTCGAGCCGCCGGTCGCGTCGCCGTCGGTGAACTGGCGCTCGCGGCTGAGCACCGTCACCGGCGTGTTCGACGTGTACCGCAGGCCCAACGTCTGATTGCTGATCAGACCGAGGCCCGCACCGTTGAGCGAGACCACCCGGTTGGGCAGCACCGTCACGACGCGTGTGAAGTCGGGCAGGGCCGAGCCGATGTACGACCCGACGATCGTCACATTGGCCGTGGTGCCCGAAGCGTTGTAGAAGCTCACCTGCGCGAACGTGTTGGTCCCGGAGCGAACGCCCGTCACGACGCCCGCCGTCGCGCCGCCGTCCGGATCGCCCAGGTAGGCGTCGCCGGAGTCGTTCACCAGGTCGTAGTGGCTCAGCGCCGCCACGATCCCGATGTGCGGATGGCCGGCGACAACCGGGGCGGAGGTGATCGTGAAGGCGAACGAGCCCAGCGGCAGCGACGACTGCTGGTTGAACGCCCACCCGCCGCGCCGGTTGGCCTCGACGGTCCGGGTCAGCACGATCGTGTTGCCGTTGCTGTCGTAGGCCGTCAGCGTCACGAGGACGGCGTTGGGGTTGGGGTTGTAGACGAGGGCGAAGTCGCGGACACCGCCGGGGAAGCGCTCGCCCCGGGCGAAGGTCCACGTGTCGGACGTGCGGGGCGTGAAGCTCTCGCCCAGCGCCGAACCGAAGTCGTAGTGGGAGATCGACGCGCCCAGCGGCCCGTTCGACTCGACGATGATCGCGTACGGCTTGCCGAACGTGATCCCGTGCAGCGGGTTCGCCTTGCCGTTGGAGATCGTCACGCCGCCGCGCGAGTTCGCCGCCAGGACGCCCCCGTCCACCACGACGACGTCGGCCAGTGTCGGATCTTCGTACCGGAGGCGGATCGTGTAGGTGACCTCGAAATCGTTGGGGTTGCTGAGGGCGACGTACTCGCGGATGACCTTGTTCGCGAAGCCCTCGGGGTAGTACAGGAAGTGGATCTCGGGGGCGGTGTCGATCCGCACCGTGTAATCGCCGATGGCGTTGCCGACCGGCTCGACGAGCACCCAGTACTGCAGGTTGCCGCCCGTGATCTCGAAGGACGTGCTCGCGTTGACGCCCGGGATGCCCGTGACGTCGAAGGCGATCTCGGTCTGCAGCGAATCAAAGATCCGCACCGAGACGTCCATGGTCTGGCCCGACGGCGTAAGGACCTGCACGAACGCCCGGCCCGCCGCCAGGCTCGAGAACCGGAAGAGATCCGTGTCGCCCGCGAACTGGATCCCGCCCGTGTCGGACCCGTCGCCCGTGTACGTGCTCAGCGGGATGATCGTCGCGTCGTTGAAGTCGCCGGCGTCCGCGTGGTCGTCCGACGGATCGTGGATCGGCTCGTCGCCGTTGAGCGTCAGCGTGTAGCCGCCCGTCGTCGTGAAGCCGAAGGGGCTGGAACTGATCAGGACGTAATAGACCTCGCCCACCAGCGAGCCGTGGATCGAACGCGTCACCGAGCCGTTGAGCAGCCCGTCCTCGTCGCCGGCGTCGCCGTCGGTCACCGCCGTGCCGATCTCGGACTCGTCCCCGCGGAAGAGCCTCATCACCGGCGTGAAGAAGCTGCTCGGGGTGTCGAGGCTGATGACCATCGTGCCGTCGGCGATCGCCGTGTAGGTGAACAGGTCGGTGTCGGTGTTGATGGCCAGCACGCCCGTCGCCAGCCCGTCGCCCGTGATGATCGACAGCGGCACGTTCGTCGCGAACGGGAACTCGCCCTCGTTGGCGTGGTCGTCGAGCGTCGGAGCCGTGACGCCGACGCTGTAGCCGCCGGTCGTCGAGGTCTTGTTGATGTAGGTCGGATTGAGCGGCCCGCCCTGGACCAGGATGTAGTAGACCGTGTCGCGGGCCGCCGTGAACCGGAACGTCGCCGTCGAGTTGGGGAAGTCCAGGCCCAGCACCAGCGTGTTGCCCGAGATCGTGTCCGTCATCGGGTTGAACGCGGAGTCAAAGATCCGCACGCCCTGACGCAGCATGCTCGCGCTCGGCGACGTGATGAACACCGTCGCCGTGCCCTGCGCACCGGACGTGAACTGGAACAGGTCCGTGTCGCCGTCGAGCTCGATGATCCCCGCGTCGTTCCCCAGGCCCGTCGGCCCGTCGATCGGGATGACCGTCGCCACGCCGAACTGCCCGGCGTCCGGGTGGTCGTCCGTCGTGTCGCCGAACTGGATCGTCAGGTTGTACGCGCCGGACGTCCCCTCGGGGTTCACGCCCGAGACCACGATGTAGTACAGGTTGTAATCGTTCCCCGAAATCGAGCTGGTCCGGTTCGGCGCCGTGATCGGGAACGTGACCAGCGAATCCGGCGTCCCGCCGTTCGCGTTGTCGTTCCAGCCCACCTGCAGCAGGATCGGGTTGCCGTCCGGGTCCTCGCTCACCTCGTACACACGGACGACGCTGTCGAACTGCCCGAGCGCGTCGACCGAAACCGTCACCACGTCCCACAGGTGCGTCGTGAACTTGAAGACGTCGGTGTCCCCGGCGTACTCGATCACGCCCGCGATCGTCTCGGTCCCGTCGTAGTCGTACGACTCCAGCGGGATGTCCGTCGCGTTGAACCACTTGCCGAGCGACCCGTGGTCGTCCAGGTACGGCATGTTCGACAGGGAGATCGTGTAGGAGCCCTCGGTGTTGTTGTTCCCGCTCACCTGCACGAAGTAGCGCCCGCCCTGGGCGACGTTGAAGTTGATCACCACCGCCTGGCCCGCCGCGCCCGTCCCCTGGCCCACCTGGTTCAGGCCCCCGTCGAAGACCTCGACGAAGGCGCCCAGCGAGATCGTCGACGGCGTCACCGTCACCGTCGCGATGCCCTTGCCCGGCGAATGGAACGTGACCAGGTCCAGATCGACCGGGTTGAAGATGTTGTTGTCGATCTCGCCCACGATCGAGCCGGTCCCGTTCGCCGGGTCGCCGATGTTCTGGTTGATGGCGACCACCGTCGCGAGCTGCGTGTTCGCGTTGGTGTGATCGTCGATGTAGTTGAGCAGCGGCATCGTGTTGATCAGCAGCTCGTAGCTGCCGGCCGCGCTCCGCCAGTCGGTCTCGCTCGGATCGGGCGAGTTGAGCATCCCGCTCTCGACCTGGATGTAGTAGATCTCGCCGCCCACCACGTTGAACGTCACCGCCGCATCACGGCGGAAGAACGACCGGCCCGTGAACGTGCCGACGTTCGTCGCGCCGTACTCGCCGTCGACCGCGCCGTTGTCGTCGTTGAACGCGATCTCCTCCTGGTCGTTGTTGAAGATCCGCAGCGCCGAGTCGAGCGGGCTCCGGTAGCCGCCCCCGTCCGGCGTCTTCGTCACGACCGGGATGCCGTTCCAGAACTCGACGTACTGGTCGCCCAGCTGCGTCGTGTTGATCCGCACCTCCGCCGTGCCGTTCGCCGGCGCGCGGAAGAAGAACAGGTCCGTGTCGTCCACGTCGTGGATCGCGCCCAGCTCCGACGCGTGCGCGATCGCCGTCCCGGAACCCGTCGTCTGGAATCCGCGGATCGTGTGCGCCGCGTTGAGCGGGGGAAGGAAGTTGCGCGCGTCGCCCGTCGCGTTGGTGATCGTGATCTCGGGCGCCCCCGTCCAGTTCCCCGCGTTCGCCGGCTCGGAGGCCGCCGAGTTCGAGTCGTCCGTCACGAAGGCGTCCGCCGTCACCGACAGCGAGTAGCGCCCCGTGCCGCCGCCCGCCGGGCTGCCGATCACCTCGACGTAGTACACCTGCCCGCCCCAGACCTCGATGCCCTCCAGCTCCGCCAGCTGCGCCGTCGTCAGCGACGGGTCCAGCATGCCCGAGGGATCCGGGAACGGGGGCGCGATCGTCTCGTTCTCGTACAGCAGGTTGAAGTTCGAGTCGTACACCCGGATGTACGTGTTCAGGAACGAACCGAGCGTCCCGCTCACCACCATCTGCACACGCGTCGACGGACGGTCGTGCCGGTCCCACGTGTTCGGGTTGCCGTCGTCAAACTCGCCCAGCGCAAAGATCGTCGCGTCCGTGCCCGCCGCCATCGGCGTCCAGACGAACTGCTGCAGCACCGGGTCCCAGTCGTACTTCGCGGCGCGAGTCGCGTTGTTCCCGCCCGCCACCGTGAACTCGCCGCCCGCGTACAGCACCGGGTTCGCCGAGACCCCGATGTCGATGTCGGTCATCACCGAGAGCGCGTACACCGGGCCGTTCATCCCGTTGTTCATCCCCGCCCACGCCGCGTCGTTCCAGGAGGCCACCCGGTTCGCGGCCCCGCCGCCCGCCGTCGTGAACTCGCCGCCCGCCACGATCACCGCCGGCGGATCGCCCGCCGGGCCGGCCCCGTCCGGGTCCGCCGCGTCATAGAAGGTCAGCGCATGAACCGTGTTGTTCATCCCGCTGCCCAGCGCCTGCCACGTCATCGCGCCCGCGTTCGCCGTCCAGCGCGCGATGCGGCTCGCCGCCACGCCCGGGCCGGCCGCCGACGTCACGTTGGTGAACTCGCCGCCCACGATCAGGTACGCCGTCGGGTCCGGAGCCGGGCCGGGGCCGTCCGGGTCCGGCGGGTCGAACTCGATCAACGCGCGCACCGTCCCGTTGGCGCCGTTGTTGGCCGGCGTCCCCAGCGGCTGCCAGACCTGCGCCTGCGTCACGTCGTAGAGCGCCACG
>CAZMPE010000110.1:0-7672 GCA_964567955.1 uncultured Phycisphaeraceae bacterium
CGGGACGACCGCGGGCGGCACGGCCGGGACCGCAACCAGCACGAGCGGCTTCGCGGCCGGGCGAGGCCAGGCCGGCGGCACGACCAACGGCACGGCGGGCGGTTCGTCTTCGTACGGCGCGGCCGGCGGCGGGTCCGGCGCCGGCATCAACTCGGCGAACACGACCGGTGCGGGCGGCGCGGGCGGCGCACAGCTCGTCTATGAGAACACCGGAGTCGCCGCGTCGTCGGCCGGGTCTTCTCCGGCGACGGGATCGAACACGGGCGGCGGCGGCGGAGGCGGAGGGAGCACAGATTCGAGCACGAGCCGCGACGCCGGCAACGGGACCGTGGGCGGCGGCGGCGGCGGGGGCGGGGCCAGCGAGAACGGGACGAACAGCGGGGCGGGCGGGAACGGCGGCGGCGGCCGGTGCATCGTGATCACGCGGTTCGCCTAGCCCGCGGCGCGCGAGCTCTCGAGCAGCACCTGGAGCAGGAACAGGAGGACGACGCCGAGGAGGACGGCGAGGATCATCGACAGCGCGATGGTGCCGACGGGCGCCCGCGCCAGCCGGGCCTTGCGCAACGCCGCGAGGTGCGCGTCGATCGAGGCGAGGAGCGACTCGACGCGGGCGGGGCTCGCGGCCTCGGTCGCCGCCTGCTCCTGCACGCCCGTGACCTTGTTGCCCTTCGCCGCGGCGGCCTGCATCGCCGCGTTCCGGTCGGCGGCACGCAGCACCAGGTCGTAGGGAGCACCGCGCTCGTCGACGCACTGAACCGTGTACGTGGGCATGGCGTGATCTTACAGCGCGCGGCGGCGCGGCGTGTCGACCCCGCCGTTGGCGGCCGCCGCGGGATCCTGCTGCTCCTGCGTCGCGGCCAGGAGCGCGGCCAGCGCCCCGCGCACCGCCGTCACGCCCAGCCGCGCGACCGCCGCGTCCACCATGTCGTGCACGCCTCGGTACCCGTTGGGGTCGTTGCTCGCCGCGTGGAAGACGGATCCGGCGGCGGCTGGCGGGGGCACGAGCATCCCCGTCGCCTCCGCCCACTCCTCCCGGTCGGCCCGGCTCATCGGGCCCAGGGCGCAGAGCGCCTCAAAAACCTTGCGCGTGGTCGCCGCCCGCCAGGCCTTGCCCCGGGACTGCTCCACCCTGGCGATGGTCTCGTTGTCGACCTTCGACAGCTCGGCGAGCCGGTCCTGCGTGAGACCGCGCTCCTGGCGGAGGCGGACCAGCAACGGGCCGACCATTTTGATCTGAAACGGCATGAAGTCCCCAGGTGAGTCGAGCATGTTCCTCGAACCCTCGACGTAACGCCAGTTGTTCGGGCCAAATATCGTAGAAGATTTTGGGTCAAAAGTAGTTGACTCGTACGAGTTCGTACGATACAAGTACCAATAGCGGCCCGGGCTTGCCCGTCCAGGTGCCGCGTCTCTCGGCGTGGACCAGGGTGGGGACGCCGCGGGATCACCCCGGCACTCGAGGCCTGACGGTCCCGAGCGCCGGTTCAGGATGAGGCAGACCAACCCCCTCTGTAGGGGAGCGTCGGCCGGCCGGTGGTGCGGCTTCTGATCAGGACGCTCAGATGGACGGGCAGCAATATCCGGATGGCAAGTCGTCATTGTTCCTCCCCTTGCCGGTGATCGCCGACGCCGCCGCGATCGCGGCCGGAGCCGAACGCCGCCGAAGTGTCGCGATTCTCGCTGAACTCATCGATCTCGGTCGCGCGGCCGCCACACGACTGGACGAAGGCTACAGCCTCGATGTGATCGCGTTGCAGCGCCGCATGAGCGTCTGGGACCTCGGACGCGCCGTGCGCCTGTACATGGGGGAGAAAGCCGGATTGCTCGCCAGCCCCGCGCCCTTGACCCTCCAGGACGCCGAGCTGGCCCTCGGCATGCGCGATGAATCGGGGGCGTACACCGCCGACTGGGACCCGATGAGCTGGCCCCAGCCCCGCAACGCGCGGCTGGGCGGGTGCGGGGACGTTGGGCCCAACTCTGGGGGCAGCGCCGCATGACACGCGCACCGGCCCCGCCGACGGACCGCGTCCTGGCCCCGGAATGGGCCGCGGTGGCCGACGCCTACGAGCAGTACCGGAGGCGCAAGCGCGCCGCGGGACGCGCCCGGCTCGACCTGGGCGAGCGGCTGATCGCGGCCCGGCGGGCCACGCCCGCCCGGCTGTGGGGTCAGCGCCTCGAGGAATACGGGATCCACGCCAAGACCGCCCTGCGTGCGATGAAGGACGCCGCGGCCCACCAGGGGCTGGCGAACACCGATCTGCTCGCCCTGGGCGTCGTGCGTCCCGCTCGCCGGCTCGAGCCCCGCCCCCCCCCCCGCCCCCCCCCCCGCCCCCCCCGGGGGGCCCCCCCCGGGCCCCCCTGCCTCCCGCGCTCGGCACTGCGCCCGCGATGGCGGCCGGCACGCCTGACGTGTCCCGAATGATCAGGGACACGTGTCCCGGATCGGCTGGGTGGCGTTCGGTCGCCTCGGCGGCGACGCCCGCCCGGCGGCGCGATGTCCACGGGCAGCAGTTCCTGGACCATGTCTACGCGCTGGCCGACCGGGCCCGCGGCGCGATCGACGAGGCCATCGGCGCGCTCGGCGCCTGCGGCGAGGACCAGCGCGGGCGGCTCGCGGCCGAGCTCGAGCGGTTCGTCCATGTCATTCGTTCGGTGTTGAACTCTCCTTCAGGGGCGGCGGTTCCGGTCTAGCCGGGGCCGCCGCCCTTTTTCTCTCCGGCCGCGCGGGCGGCCTCAACCTCCAGGCCCCTCCGGCGGCGCCCCGCCGGTCGGGCGTTGAACCAGGCCCCGTCCCGACTGCAGATGTCTGCAGGCGGGACGCTGGGCGGATCAGGAGGTTCACATGCAGCTCTCGATCTTCACCGTGCTCTTCATCGTCTTCCTTGTTCTCAAGCTCATGGGGGTCATCGCCTGGTCCTGGTGGTGGGTGACGGCGCCGCTGTGGGGCGGCTTCCTGATCATCGCCGCGTTCTTCGCCTTCGGTGTCCTGCTGATCCGGAAGCACGGCCGCCTTGCGGTGAGGCGTTGAACGTCACGCGAGGGACGCGAAGGAGGACACGGACGTGTGGATGTTCCTGACGTATTGCTGGGCGGCGTTGCAGGACCTGTACTGGAAGGGCGGGGAATGAGCACGAACACGGAAACGCGTCGGATCAAGGCGGGGGACTCGGTGAAGCACGGGCCGAGCGGGGAGAGCTGGCTGGTGGCGGCGGTGCGCGGCGAGGACCTGTTCCCCGCGGGCTGGCCGTGCACGCGGGCGAGCGTCGCGGACTGCGAGCTGATCGAGTCGTGCACCGAGGAGAAGAGCCTCGAGATGACCGAGCGGTGCGCCGCGATGACGGGCGACGGGTCCGACCCGCGGCGGTCGATCGCCAGGACGGAGATCTTCGAGCGGGGCCTGCGGTCGATCGGCATCGACCCGGCGAAGCAGCTCGGGGCGAAGCCGCGGATCGTGTGCCTGTGCGGGAGCACACGGTTCATGGATGCGTTCTTCGAGGCGGGCTGGAACCTGACGCTCGACGGCTGCATCGTGCTCTCCGTCGGCGTCTGCAAGCACGCGAAGGACCACGGCGCCGAGGCCCTGGGCGGCGACGTCGCCGAGCGGCTCGACTACCTGCACTTCGCGAAGATCGACATGGCCGACGAGGTCCTCGTCCTGAACGTGGGCGGGTACATCGGCTCGTCGACCCGACGCGAGATCGGCTACGCGCGGCTGATCGGCAAGCCGGTCCGGTTCCTCGAGCCGGAGACGCGGACCCCGGCACTCCCGACGCAGCACGCAGCACCCGGCACGGATCCGAGGGCCGCCGGCGTCGACGCGACGGGCGCCTCCGTGGACACGTGGGGATGAGGGAACGATGATGACCACCGTCGCCGATCTCAACCTCCGGCCGATCGGGCTCGCGTATGCCCAGGAGCTGATCCGCTTCCTCAAGCACGCGCTGCTCGACGGGCTGGGCGACGCCGCCGGCGAGGTCCGCCGCATGCGGCCGCACGTCACGCAGCTGGCGGTCGTCGCGCCGCTGCCCGCGGCGGACTTCCAGGACCGGCCGGGGCGCGACACCGCCGCCGAGACCATCGAGGCCAGCGTGCGGCTGCACGTCGAGCGCCGGCTCGCGGACGGGGAGACGGTCGGGGGCGGTGGGGGTTGGCGGCTCGGGGCGATCGACGGCGTCCGGCCGTACTTCCGCGTCGCGCGGCTGCTGCTCGAGCACGAGACCGTCGGGCGCGTCGTCCTCCGGATCGCGCGGTACACGCCGGGCCCGCAGGGGAACTACGGGGCCGTGCTCCTGCGGGAGACGGGGACCGCGGAGTTCGTCGAGCACTTTTATGCCCAGTGGCGGCGGCAGGTCGGGATCGCACCCGGGCTCCCGGTGTCGCGCGGGGGCTTCATGCTCGGCCCCGATGACTCGGTGACGCCGACGCCGACCGAGGAAGGCATGTTCGAGAACGCCGGGATGCGGTGGGTGCCGCCGAGGGAGCGCGAGCTGTGACGTCGATCGAGTGGACGGACGCCACCTGGAACCCGGTCGCGGGCTGCACGCCCGTCTCGCCGGGTTGCCTGAACTGCTACGCGGCGACGATGGCGCCGAGGCTCGCCGCGATGGGGCAGAAGCAGTACGTCGGGCTGACGGTGCGGAAGGGCGAGAACGACCTCGAGGCCGGCGGCGGGCCCGGGCGCGACGTGTTCAACGGGACGATCCGGCTGCTCGAGGATCGGCTGACCGCGCCGCTGCGGTGGCGCACGCCGCGGATGGTCTTCGTCAACTCGATGAGCGACCTGTTCCACGAGGATGTGCCGTTCGAGTTCATCGACAAGGTGTTCGCAGTGATGGCGCTCTGCCCGCGGCACACGTTCCAGGTGCTCACGAAGCGGCCGGAGAGGATGGCGGGTTACTTCGCGCGCCCGTGGTCCGAGATTGGGTGGGACGACAAAGCAGAGTCGCACCACGGGTACGAAGGCTCGAATATCTATTGGGACAAGTTCCATCGAGAACACGGACCTCCCCCGTGGCCGGGAGACGCGAACCCGTGGCCGCTGCCGAACGTGTGGCTGGGCACGAGCGTCGAGGACCAAGCCCGGGCCGATGAGCGGATCCCCCACCTGCTGCGCTGCCCGGCGGAGGTGCGGTTCCTGAGCTGCGAGCCACTGCTGGGGGCGGTGGACCTGACGGGCCAGTTCCTGTTGCAGAGGGCCGCTGGGGTCCGTCGCGTCGCCGCAGGTCAGATGCCGTGGGATGCGCCGAAGGTGAAGCATCCGTCGATCGACTGGGTCATCGTCGGCGGGGAGAGCGGGCCGCACGCGCGGCCCTGCGACGTCGCGTGGATCCGGTCCATCCGCGACCAGTGCCGGGCGGCTGGCGTGCCCGTGTTCGTCAAGCAGCTGGGGGCCGATCCGTGCAACCTGCCGATGCACCTCGGCGACGGAAGCGGACGCGGCGGACTGCGTGACCGCAAGGGCGGCGACCCCGCCGAATGGCCCGAGGACCTGCGCGTGCGCGATTGGCCGGTGAGCTCACAACTGAAAGGACTCGGATGCTCGTGCTGACACGCCGGGAAGGCGAGGAGCTGGTGATCGGCGACCCGAAGGCGCCGACGGGGACCATCCGCGTGGTCCGGATCGACGGCGACCGCGTCCGCATCGCGCTGGACTTCCCGCGCGAGATCGACATCCACCGGCGCGAACTCGTGCCGAAGGTCCTCAAGGAAAGGGCGGTGAGCGATGGCTGCTGAAGTCCGTATCAAACTCCTCGAGGCCATGCGGCTGACGACGCTCATCGAGCAGGCGGCACGATCGTGGCGCGAATGCGTCGCCATCTCGATCGAGCTGGAGCGGCGGGCGGGGAGCCCGGGCAACCAGCTGGTGCTCGCCGCCGGCCAGCCCTGCCCCGGCAACGGCCAGACGCCGGCGCAGCGGATGCGCGAGGCGGCCGAGCACCATCGCGCGCAGGCGGACGGGCACCTGCAGAACCTGCGGACCCACATGCTGCAGCTGGACCAGGCCATCGAGACCGTGGGCGAGTGATGACCATCAGGCTCCCATACCGTTCCAAGAAGTCCGCCGCTGTGTATCTCGCGGAGTGCTCGGGTGACTCGCGCGTTCCCGTCGCCACGCACGCCGGCTTCATCCGGCGCAACGGATCGGACGCCATGATCGCGTACGAGGCGGCGGTCACGCGGCATCCTGAGAAGCGCGGCGTGCTGGCGCGGTGCCTGCTCACGCTGCAGCCGCGTCCGTGCATCGGGGCGCTTCGTCGGGAGGGCACATGACCGAGGCCCGCTACATCAGCGCCGCGGAGGTCGCGAAGTTCCTCTCCATCAGCCTCCGCCAGGTCTGGAGACTCGCCGCCGAAGGTAGACTGCCGCCGCCCGTCAAGATCGGGCGATCCTCGCGGTGGGACCGCCGGCAGATCGAGACGAGCCTCCGGAGGACGGGTTGATGCAGCTCTACAAACGCTCGACGGTCTGGTGGGTGCGCTTCGCCGACGCCGACGGCCGCGATCGACGCGTCAGCCTGCGGACGCGCGACGCCGCCGCTGCTCGCATCGCCGCGGGGCTCCTCGCTCGCAACGTCGCGATGAGACGCGTCGGCGTCCCCGTCGCCGACCTCCACCAGGCCCGCCGGCCGCTGCTCGAGCACCTGGGCGAGTGGCTCGCGCGGCCCGGAGGGGGGGGCACCGGCACGCTCTACCGACGCAAGGCCAGGCGGGCAATCGAGGCCGCCGCCGCCGAGCACGGATGGGCAAGGCTCGGGGACGTCACGCCGGCGGGGGCACGGGCCTACGTCGCCGGGCTGGGCGGGAAGCCCCACACACGCAACAACCTGCGCGGGTACGTCAAAGCCTTCTTCGGCTGGTGCGTGAAGCAGGGCCGGCTGGCGGCGAACCCCTTCGACCAGACCGCCGCCGCCAAGGACCCGCGGCCGATGCAGGAGCGGGCCCTCGGCGACGCTGAGTGCCGCGCCCTGCTCGCCGCGCCGCCGCCGCGGGGCGAACAGCGCGGCCGCGAGTGGAACCGGCGGCGGGTGCTCTACGCCATGCTCAGGATGACCGCGCTGCGGCCGGGAGAGGCCGCCGACACCGAACGCGGAGACTGGCGGCTCGACGGGCTCAACCCGAGGGTGCTGGTGCGGGCCGAGGTCTCCAAGACGGGCACCGCCAGGACGATCCCGTTGGCCCAGGCGCTGGTGCAGCTGCTGATCCCGTACTTCGAGCAGCTGCGGCCGGGCGAGCGGCCGTTCAAGATCCCCGACTGCCGGACGTTCGATCGAGACCTGGACCGCGCGGGGATCCCCAAGCGCGATGAGCACGGGCGATCCGCCGGGATCTACAGCCTGCGCCGAGCCGCGGCGACGTCGATGGTCGACGCCGGCGTGGCGGCGCCGCAGCTGCAGGCGCTGATGGGGCACACGACGCTGAAGACGACGATGCGGCACTACGTCGATCGACTCGAGCTGCCGCTAAGGCAGGCGGTCAACGCGCTGGGCGATTGGGCGGGCGAGGGGGGTGTGCCAGGATTTGTACCATCGACCTGGCACGGCGTGGCACAGCATGGCACGAAGTTCGTACACGAAAGCACCGTAGGGGCCGATTCTGCCCCTACGGTGCTACCCGTTTCAATGCGGCTGAGAGGAGTCGAACCTCCACGGGGTATTAATCCCACCAGGACCTGA
>CAZMPE010000111.1:0-7668 GCA_964567955.1 uncultured Phycisphaeraceae bacterium
CACCGCGAGTCCTTCCCGCGCGGCCTCCCCGACAAGGACGGCCCGCGACTCATCACGACCAAAGTGGACACCCGCGACGACATCTACGACACGCTCAAGACGTTCTTCAAGGCCGGGCGGTAGCCGCGTGCGTGAAAAGGGCCCCTCGGGCAGTACAATGTCGCCATGATCTTCTTCGCCGTCTACGCCGCGCTGGTCTGGTTCGCCGCCGCGCGGTGGCGTCGGCAGTGGCAGTCCTTCGCCTGGCTCCTCGTCGGCGTGCTCGGGCTCATCGTCACCGCCTGGCTGCACCTGCTGCTCAACGAGTGGACCGGCGGTCGGATCTTCCTCCCGGTGCTCCAGGCGTTGCTCTATCCCTATGCGGCGTTCGTCGCGACGATCGGTCTCTATATCGCGTGCATGCCCCGCGCCCGCACCGCCAACGCCTGCGCGTCCTGCGAGTACGACCTCTCGGGCCTCGAGCACGAGGGGCTCGTCTGCCCCGAGTGCGGCATCCCCGCCGTCAGCCCCGCGCCGCGCGCCAGGCCGCGCCGGCCAGCAGCACCAGAGCCGGTGTTCCGGCTGCCAGGAGCCAGCGCAGCGCCGTCAGCGTGCCTGGATCCAGCGGTCGAATGACCGGCACCGCGTGCGCCGTCGGGCTCTGCCCGACGCGATGGTCCTGCCCCGCCAGCCAGTAGAGCGACGCCTCGAACAGCTCGATGTTGCCCGGGTACGCCGCCACCGCCCGGCCGTCGATGTCCTGGACACGCGACCGCGTCATCGCGTCCGCGAACCACGTGTTCGAGCCCACCGCCACCAGCCGCGCGGTGCGGCCATCGCCCGTCCGGCGCGTCGCCGCCGCGGCGACCATCCAGGGCCGTTCCGTGTTGTCCCCGCTCGAGTCGTTCGCCGGCAGCGTCGGCGGCAGCGACCGCCGCCCCTCCGGCCCCTGTTGCGACTGCCACAGCGCCAGCCACTGCGACTCGCCCCACACGCTCGGCGAATCGAGCGAGTACAGCGCCGTCACGTCGGCCTGATCATCCTTCACGCGCAGCGCGATCGCCCACTCAAAGCCCGTCCGCAGCCCCGCGACCGCGGCCGCGATCGGGTGCGAACCCGGCTGGGCGATCGCCGACTGGATCAGCTCGATCGCCCGCCCCCGCGGCGTGATCACGTCGCTCAGCAGCGGTCTGCCCGTGTCCGCCTCCAGCCCGAAGAGCGCGAGCGGCGCGACGGTCCGGTCCGGCGATCCGAACGTCGGAAGAGCCGACGGGCTCATCGAGATCAGCAGCGGCTTCCCGTCCTCCGCCAGCCGCGCCAGCACCGCGCCCAGCTTGTCCGCCCGCTCGGCGCCCGTCCGCCCCGAGCCGCCGCCCACCGTCGTGTCGCTCGTCAGGCTGACATACACCACCGGCCGATCGCCCTTCGGGTTCAGCCGCGACAGGCTCGGCGCCGTTTCCTCGATCGCCGCGGCCCACTCGACGACATCGACGCCCCGCAGCGACAGCCGCTCGATGAGCGAGGCGAAGCTGCCCGAGCGCTCGAAGAACCGCGCCGGCAGGCTGTGGACCACGACCGCGATCGGGTTGACCGGGTTGGCCAGCGAGTCGAGAGCCGCGCCGAACAACTCCTCGTTCTTCCGGCGCAGGTCCGCCTGAACCGCTCCGCCCTCCGCGGAGCCCCGCGCCGGGGCCAGCCAGTCGAACGGGATCGCCGTCAGCCCGCCGCCCGCCGGCCCGATCACGATCGCCGCGTCCGTCCGCTCCAGCACCCGCGCCACCTTCGTCACGTCCAGCACGCCCAGGCGATTCAGCGCGTCCGTCGCGACACCGACCCGGTCACGGTGCGCCGCCAGCTCGCGCGCGATCGGCGCCGCCAGGTCGCGGGCCAGCGCCGGCTGCGCCTCCGCCGCGGCGAAGTCGCGGGCGTTCTCGGCGAACGCCCTGAGCCCCGTCTCGAGCCCCGTGAGAGCCTCCAGCAACGCGCCGACCGATTCCTCCGATCCCGGCGCGGGCAGCGGGCCGGAGTTCCGCCCGTCGTCGAGCGCCTGCTGCGCCCGGCCGGCCACGTCCCGCAGCGTGCGCGCGCTCAGGCGCGCCTCGGCCGCACGGTGCTCGAAGAACTGCCGGTTGCGGTCCGCCCCCGGCGCCTCGGGCGTGATCGCCTCGCGCACGGCATCGAGCCGCGGCGAGAGCGCCTCGAGCGCATCGGCCAGCTCCCGCGCCGTAGCGACCCCCGATTCAATGGCCCCGCGCCGCGCCGCCAGCGCCCCCGACTCGCGCTCCGCCAGGCGCGCCAGCAGCCGCTGGTACTCCTCCACGCCGCCCGCCGTCGCGGTGTTGATCGCCGTGTACTTCAGCGTCGGGCACTCGATCCGGAACTGGTCGAGCACGTCCCCGATCCGCTCCAGCGAACGCCGGTCCACCGCACGCGAGTCCGCCGCCACCACGATCTCGTACGGCTTGTCGATCCCGCGCAGCAGCGCCAGCGTCCGCGGCGACAGCGCCTGCTGCCGCGTCGCCGTCACGTCGATCCGCACCGCGAACCGGTCCGCCAGCACAGCGACCACCGCCAGCGACACCGTCGCGGCGCCGATCAGCAGCGCCGACATCGCGCCGATCCGGATCTTCCTGCCCGCCGCTCCGTCGCGTGTGCTCATCGCCACCTCCTCGACTGCACGGCGACCACGGCCAGCACCAGGAACCACGCGCTCCCCGCGAGGAAGAAGACGATGTTCGACGTATCGACGACCCCCTTGGCGAAGTCATCGATCCGCTTCTCGATCATCAGCGCGCCGAACAGCGGCGCCACCGGGGCCGGCAGCCGCCCCGCATTCTGCGAGACCCACAGCAGGATCAGCAGAAACAGGAACGTCCCGAGAAACGCGAGCGTCTGGTTGGCCGTCAGCGACGACACCAGCGTCCCCACGGACAGGAACAGCCCGCCCAGCAGCACGACGCTCAGGTACCCGGCGAGGATCGGCCCCGGGTCCGGCGCCGGGTCGCTCACCGCGAACAGCACCACCGGGTACACCGCCGTCGGCGCCAGGACCGCCAGCAGGAACAGCGTCGCCCCCGCGAACTTCCCCAGCACGATCCCCGTGTCCGTCACCGGCGACGTCATCAGCGACTCGAGCGTCCCCGTCCGCATCTCCTCGCTGATCAGCCGCATCGACACCGCCGGCATCACGAAGAGCAGCAGCCAGCGCGACACCCCGAAGAAGTGCCGCAGGCTCGCGGGCTCCCCCGGCACCAGGATCTGGTCGAGAAAGATCACCCCCGTCAGCAGCATGTACAGCGCGATCACCACCCACCCGACCGGCAGCCGGAAGAACGACGTGAACTCGCGTGAGGCAATCGCGGCGATCCGGTTCATCTCGGCGCGCCCCCCGCCCCCTCGTCCGTCTCGATCAGCCGCATGAAGATCCGCTCAAGGCCCGGCGACTCGCGACGAAGCTCCCGCACCAGCACGCCGCGGGCCTGCGCGCCCGCCGCCAGCGCCTCGCGAAGGTCGCCGGCGCCCTCCTCGGCCGTCACCGCGATCTCCACCCATCCCGATTCCACGGGCCCGATGGACGCCTCCGTCACGCCCCGGATCGCTTGCAGCGTCGCGACCACCTGCTCCGCCTGCGCGCGATCGGCCACCCGCACCTCGAGCCGATACGGCGAAGCGCCGCGGTGCGCCTCGTACAACTCCGCCGGCGTCCCGTCCGCGCGGATCCGCCCCCGCGCCATGATCAGCACCCGGTCGCACGTCTGTTCCACCTCGGGCAGGATGTGCGAGCTCACCAGGATCGTCGAGTCCCGCGCCAGCTCGCGGATCAGCGTCCGCACGCGCCCCACCTGCTTCGGGTCCAGCCCGCTCGTCGGCTCGTCGAGCACCAGCGCCCGCGGCCGGTGCAGGATCGCCGCCGCCAGCCCGCCCCGCTGCCGGACTCCCTTGCTCAACTGCCCGACACGCCGCCGCCGCACGCCCCCGAGCTCGCACCGGTCCAGGACGTACTCGACCCGCTCGCGCCGCCGCGATCGGTCCAGCCCGTACAACCGCCCGCGGAAGTGCAGAAAGTCCGACACCGCCATCTCGGGATACACGGGGGCGGATTCGGGCAGGTACCCGATCGACCGCCGCGCCGCCATCGAGTCTTCCAGAGTGTCGTGACCCGCCACCTCGACCCGCCCCCGATCCGGCGGCAGGAACCCCGTGATCATCCGGATCGTCGTGGTCTTGCCCGCCCCGTTGACCCCCAGCAGCCCGACGACCTGCCCGGCGCCCACCTCGAACGACACTCCGCCCACCGCGCAGACCCGCCCGAATGACTTCTCGACGCCTTGGACGCTGATCATGGCGGTTCACAGTAGCGGCAGCCGCCGCGCCGATGTCAAGTCGTGCCCTTTCGGGCCTCGTTTGCGGCGGATTCGGGTTCCGACATAGACTGCCCGATCGCTCTTGTTCGATTCCGGCGTTTCCGGGTCGGCGGCGGCGGCCCCGGCCCCGTCGCGCGGGGAGGCGAGAGGGGTCCTGACCGCAGATGGCAAGTGAACGACCGAAGCTGCTGATCCTCACGGGGTCCAATACCCCCGCCTCGGATTTGGAGCATCGGCTCGAGGCCGGCTACGACGTCTCCGTGGTCGCGGCGGGCGCTCTGCTCGACGCCCTGCGATCGGGCGGCGTCAACATCATCGCGGGCCACCCCGCCGATCTCGCCGGCCCCCAGTCCGGTCTCGGCGAGGCCGCCTCCAAGGCGCTGCTCGACGCCATGGGCATGGGGGCCTGCCTCGCCTGGGCCGACGGCGGCATCTTCTGGGCGAACCAACGTTTCGGCGACTATGAGGACCAGCTGCGGGCGGAGGTGTCCATTGCCTGCCGCGAAGCCGCCCAGGCCGCCCAGGAGGGGCGATGGGCGCCCGCCGTCGCTCGCGTGGTCGAGGTCGCGACGGCGGGCGAACCGGTCTACTTCGAAGTCCTCGTCGCGCCTGTCCTTCCGCCCGGCGGGCTGCCGACGCTCGGCCAGCCCGTCGAGGCGCTCGCGGCGGTGGTCCGCAGCGTCACGTCCGAGCGCCGCTACCGCCGCATGATCGACGCGATCGACCGCGCCGGCAGCGAGCTCGTGGGCCTCGAGGCCGACGCGGTGCGGAAGATGAACGTCTTCGACCGGCTCCGGCTCCTCGAGTCCAAGATCACGGCCCGCTGCCGCGACCTCCTGCATTTCGACCACTTCGCGATCCGGCTCATCGATAAGAAGTCCGGCCGCCTTGAACTGGTCATGACCAACGGCCTCCAGCAGGAGGCCTCGGAGCTCGAGATCTACCCCAAGTTCGAGGGCAACGGCATCTCGGGGCGCGTCGCCGCGACGGGCGTCAGCTACGTCTGCCGCGACACCGAGAAGGACCCGCTCTTTCTCCCCGGGCTCGCCGGCGCCCGCTCGTCGGTCACCGTTCCGCTCAAGCTGAGCGACCGGGTCATCGGCACCTTCGACATCGAGTCGCAGGCCGTCTCCGGCTTCGGCGATCAGGAGCGGCAATACGCCGAGATCTTCGGCCGGTACATCGCCATGGCCCTGCACATCCTCGACCTGCTCGTCGCGGAGCGCAGCACGACCAACGAGTCGGTCAGCGGGCGCGTGGTGGGGGAGATCGCCGAGCCGCTCCAGAACATCCTCGAGGAGGCCGACTGGCTCAAGACGCTCGCCGCCGGCGACCCGGAGGCCGCGACGCACGTCGCCCGCATCCTCGAAGACGTCGCCG
Organism: uncultured Phycisphaeraceae bacterium; assembly: GCA_964567955.1. Classification (GTDB taxonomy): domain Bacteria; phylum Planctomycetota; class Phycisphaerae; order Phycisphaerales; family UBA1924; genus CAZMPE01. The sequence goes on from CAZMPE010000111.1 coordinate 5,724, forward strand.
CCATCCGCCGCCGGCTGGAGAACGTCACCGCCGGCCCGCAGACGCTGCTCGGCGTCGAACGCGCCATGTCCGAACGCAAGCGCGAGCCGCTGCTCGAGGGCAAGCACGTCCTCGTCGCCGACGACGAGAGCGGCATGCGACGGATCATCCACGACATCCTGCAGAACCGCGGGTGCGAGGTCGCCACCTTCGAGAGCGGCGTCGGCGCGATCGCCGCCCTCGAGGCCGCCGCCGCCGGGAAGCGCCCGCCCTTCGACGCCATCATCAGCGACATCAAGATGCCCGATCGCAACGGCTACGAGGTCTTCGCCGCGGCACGCAAGATGCAGCCCGGCGTCCCCGTCATCCTCATGACCGGCTACGGCTACGACCCGCACCATTCGAGCGTCCGCGCCTCCGAAGAGGGCCTCCAGAGCGTCCTGTTCAAGCCGTTCCCCGTCGAGCGGCTCCTCGACGAGGTCCGGCGGGCCGTCACGCCGAAGCCCTGAAATACACATAGTTGAGTGTTCACGACCGCCGGTGCGCCACGACCACCCGCGCCAGGCCCTCGAAATCCTCCAGCACCGAGGCGTTCTCCAGCTCCGGGCGCGCCCGCGCCAGCTCCAGCGCCGCCGCCGCCGTCGATTCGGCGATCTCGACCAGCAGCAGCCCGCCGGGGCGCAGGTACTCCGCCGCGTTCTCGATCACCGGACGCACCAGCTTCAGCCCGTCAGACCCGCCGCGCAGCGCGGCCGCCGGCTCGTGGTCCTTGACGTTGGGCTCGACGGCGGCCCATTCGCGATCGGGGATGTACGGCGGGTTGGCCAGCAGGTAGTTGAGGCTGCCGCGGGCCCGCGCCACGGGGTGCTGGTCGAGGGCCGCGAGCAGGTCCCCTTCGATCAGGTCGAGGCGGTCGATGACGCCGTGGCGCACCGCGTTCTTGCGGGCGATCTCCAGGGCCGCGGGGCTCAGGTCCGTGCCGATGGCGCGCGCGCCGGGCAGGTTCTTGAGCAGCGCGATGGCGATGCACCCGCTGCCGGTGCAGACATCCGCGATCAGCGCGCCCTCGCCCGTGACGGCCCGCCCGTGCCCGGCCCGGATGTGCCCGAGCACGTGCTGCACGATCGTCTCCGTCGCCGGGCGCGGGATCAGCACCCGCGGGTCGACGTGGAACGGGAGCGAGAAGAACCACGCCTCGCCGACGAGGTACTGCACGGGCTCGTGCTTCAGGGCCCGGCCGACGAGGTCGCGCAGCGTGTCGCGCTCCAGCGGGCTGGCCGGGCGGTCCACATCCATGTACAGCTTCAGCCGCTCGCACCCGATCACGTGCGCCAGCAGCAGCTCCGCCATGAGCCGCGGCGAGTCGAGCCCCTTGGTCGTGAAGGCGTCGGTCATCCACGAGAGGAGCCGGCGGCTGGTCCAGGATTCCGGTTGAGTCCGCTTCACGGTTGCAGTCTCAGAAGTTCACTACGAAGGCAGGAAGGGGAGAGGTAACGCGAAGGTCGCGAAGAACGCGAAGGGGGAAGAGAGTTCACCACGAAGGCACGGAGGGCACGAAGGTGAGACGTAACGCGAAGGGGGAAGAGGGTGCACGCGTTGATCGATGGTTCGGCGCGATGCCGCTCGATTTGGTGTTCCGGGACGGTTCGGTCATTGATTCCATTGCAACAAGTGCTCAAAGCCATTCAATAGTCTTCTCCGTATTCTCCTTGTTCTCCGTGGAGAAGTGTCTTCTCTTCGCGTTCTTCGCGTCCTTCGCGTTACATGTCTTTCTCATCTCCGCGCTCTCCGCGTCCCCTCCGCGTTCTCTGCGTACTCCCCTCTCAGTTCCCCGGCGGCGCCTCGAACACTGTCTCGCCCGCGATCACCGTCCGCAGCACGAGCGTCCCGAGGATCTCCGACGCCTCGCACGTCATGATGTCGCGGTCGAGCACGATGAAATCCGCGGCCATCCCCGGCGCGATCC